>NZ_JBFTPJ010000093.1:0-10102 GCF_056398445.1 Variovorax sp. 01T439_2 | reverse complement strand
ATCTGCAGGCCGTGCACCCGGCCGGCCGTGTCCAGCATCGGCACCACCATCGCGCCCTGCGGGCTGAAGCGCACGCCATGCGCCCCCACCCCCTTGCGCTGGAGGTAGCCGCTGTCGCCTTGCTCGGAGCACTTGCGCCAGGCGGAGGTGGCTCGGGCCGCCGCGCGATCGGCATCGGCCTGGCGCGCCTGCTCGGCGCGGCGCTTGTCGTCGGCGAGCCGCTTGCGCAGGCTGTCGCGCTGCTCGGCGCTCAGTTCGGTCTTGCGCAGCTCCACCTTCGTCGCGTTGTTGTCCGCGCCGCGCCACACGCCATAGCTCCCGACGATGAGGTCCTCGCCGTTGTCCATGCGGATCTCGTGCAGCAGGTACCAGCCGCGGCGCTCGCGGTCATCAACCACGCGGCAGCGGCGCAGCCGGCCGATGTCCAGGCTGTCCACGATCAGGCCCGCGGCCTGCAGCTGGCCCTGCACGTCGTCGTAATTCGAGGCCATCAGTAAGTTCGCACCCCGCTGACTACACACCGCAAGGGGTTCGAATTACCCTCATCGCCTGAGGCCAGGGAGGACCCACGATCCGGTCGAGGCATCGCACCGAAGTAGTGCTGCCGCGTTACTGACAGCACGCGTCGAAACGCGCGCGTCATCTGCTCGCACGGGGGGGTGGGGTTGCTCATGCCCGCGACTCCGGTGCCGCGCGCATGTGGGAGCGCAGCATGGCAAGTGTGTGGCCGATGGTTGCGATGGCTTCCTGCGCATGGTGGTCGGCGCGACGCACCTGATTGCTCGTGACCGCGCCCTCCCCGTCACGCACCGCATCAGCGATCGCACGGCTGAAGTCTGCGAGTGCCACTTGCATGCGCATGAAGGTCTCGATGGGATCACCGAAGGACTGATCGGGCGTGGCCCGTGTGCAGGTGTGACCCAACGATTCAGCCATCGCATGCAGGATGGCGTAGTTGCCGCTCATGTCCTGCATCGTCACGGCCTCGCGCAGACTGAGGTGGTGCGTGGTGTTCTGCGGGTTTACCTTGTTGGTCAGGGTGTTGGCATTGACGCCCATCCGCAGAGCCATTGCTGCGATGCCACCTGGGTAATCGTGCGCCGTGTTGTAGGCCGCATCGGCGACGTCCTGCCCGTGCACCCTGTTGGGCGCGGGTTCGTCGCCACCATAGGCAAGACGGTCAGGAATTGAGAAAGTTGCTTTCATGCAAACCTCAAGAGAAAGAAAGGGCCCGCCGCATGGACGCAACGCAACCCACCACGCACGAACGAATCGATGCGATCGAACAATTCCTGCAGCAACTCGTGTTGCTGCTCGAAGTGGAGCCCGAGCTGTCGCGCGACAGCATTGGTGCGTGGTTCGCTGTGTGCCAGGCCAGCTCGCGAGCCAGCGGGATCGGGTCGGTGCGCGGCGAGCAAGCGCTGGTGCAGTTGTGCGAGCGGGTGCTGGAGTCGCCGGTCGACGTGCTTCGGCCGTCGGGCGCGTGGCCATCGTGAGCGCCCAAGGAAAACGAGAAGGCAGAAGAGCCGGTCCCTCCTGCTCCTCGTCACGCATTCGCGCCCTCGCCCGCCGCCTGCTGGCGCAAAACTTCCCATGGGACATCCGGACGCAGGTCCTCACACCTCACCTGTCCGCCGGTCAATCGCTCGATCGCCGGACAATGTTCCGCGGGGACACGCCTACCGGCATCCTTCCATTGGCCGACGGCAGCCTTCGTGACCTTCAGCGCGACAGCAAGCGCGGTTTGAGAGCCCACGACCCGCGCCGCGCGTTCAATTGGATGTTCCATGATCAGCATTCCTGAGAAAAGCAGCGAGAAGTCTAGCCATTCTAGACAAACGAGTCAAGAAATAGTTGCCGCGCGTGGTCAAGTAGTTCTTTACCATCGGCGAATGGAACTAGAGAAGTGGGTGCGCGCTGCCCGTAAGCACAAAGGCTGGACTCTCGAAGCGATGGGCGAAGCCCTCGGTCGGAGCAAGGCCACCGCGGGCTTTTGGGAAACCGGAAAGTCGAAGCCCAGCTTTGCCCAGGTCCTGCGCATCGCTGAAGTCACCGGGTATCCAGTTCCCTCGCAGCTAACCCCGAACCTGCCGAACGCGCCCGCAAGTGATGAGCCGGAATTCGCGGGCTATGCACGCGCCTCCAGGCGCGTTCCAGTGGTGGGAACCGCGCGCATGGGCGACGATGGGTTCTACGAGGAAATCAGCAGCATCACCGGTGCCGGTGACGGACACATCGAGATCGCGACCGATGACCCCAATGCATATGGCTTGCGAGTCAAGGGCCAGAGCATGTTTCCCGCGATCCGAGACGGCTGGTATGTCTTGGTTGAACCGAACGGCACTCCCCGCGAGGGCGAGTACGTGCTACTCAAGCTCAAGGACGGCCGGAAGATGGTCAAAGAGCTGTTGTTCCGTCGCCCAGAGGGTATTGAGGTCATGAGCGTCAACGGAGGCGAGCGGCTTTCCTTCGACAACATCGACCTGGACGGAATCCAAGCCGTTGGTGCGGTCGTGTCCCCCAGCAAATACCGGCACGACTGATCGCCAAAGCGCCTCACCCCAGCCATTGCAGATACGATGGCTTGAGAAGGAGGTGAGCGATGCGAGGCACGTACTACATGAGCGCGGCCGTGGTGATGGTGGGCTTGACGGCCGCTGCCCCATCATGGGCGCTGTTTAAATGCGTGGTGGACGGGAAAACCGCCTATCAGGAGCGGCCGTGCGACGGCGCCGCTGCGCAAACGCAAATGCGTGAGGTGGCAAAGCCAGAGCCGCCCGGCCAGGCTGACGGCCTACCAGCAGCGCTGCTGGCTGCGATCAATGCGGGAATCGTTGGCAGCTACCCAGTGCGCGGGATGAATGCCCAGCAGCTGCAGTCGGCGCTGGGCAGCCCCTCGCGCGTGAACGCGAGCGACTATGCCTCCGGCTTTCAGGAGCAGCGAATCTACGAAAGGTCAAACGGAACGTTCTACGTCTACACCGAGAACGGCATCGTGAGATCAAGCCAATTCACCGAAGCCATCAGGCCGCAGGTCATCCAGAGTGCACGCTCGTGCCCAGGTGCATTCGAAATTAAAAATGCCGAGGTTTCCGCCAACAGCATCGCGCTGAACGAAGCACAGCGGAGGGAGAAGCTGGCAATCGTCCAAAACATGCGCGACTGTCGCTGAGAGCAGATTTCTAGTTTCTTTAGAGTTTAAGGAAAGTTTTACTTGACTAACAAAGTCTAGCCAATCTAGACTGTCCATCCCAACACGGAGATGGACATGGCGAAAACTTCTGCAGGTCACCGCAGCTACCGCTGCTTCTTCACCCCCAAAGACGCCCTCGGGCATCTGGCCCCTTCGGACACCGGCGCGCTGCCTTTCGTGCAGCTGAAGGCCGAAAGCGCCGAAGCCGCCTTCATCAGCGCGCACCACGTCACCGGCTGCCCCGTGTCCGACGTCGAGCGTCTCGAAGCCGCCACGGCCTGAGCCATGAAGGCCCCGAGCAAGAAGGCGCGCAGCGTGGTGCTGGCGCCCATCTCGGCCACAGCGGCCGAACTGTTGCACCGCCTGCAGCAGGAAGCCGCCGACGCCGTTGCGCCGGCGCCGGGCACCGTGACGCTGCTCCCGAAAGGCGCGCTAAAGCCGTCGAGCGCGTGCGACGGGACCTATCTCGCCGCCTAT
The DNA here is from genome assembly GCF_056398445.1 of Variovorax sp. 01T439_2. Taxonomy (NCBI): domain Bacteria; kingdom Pseudomonadati; phylum Pseudomonadota; class Betaproteobacteria; order Burkholderiales; family Comamonadaceae; genus Variovorax; species Variovorax sp. 01T439_2. The sequence continues at coordinate 6,432 of NZ_JBFTPJ010000093.1, read as the reverse complement.
GGCGCGGGCCACTACAACTCGATCACGCTGTTCCAGAACCACGGCCGCCAGAGCCAAGCCAAGTGGAGTGGCACCGAGGTGCGCTACGACACCGACGGCCAGCGCTGGGAGCGCAGTATCCGCGCCGTCATCGACGACTTCGGCACGCTGGTCGAGGTGAATCTGTGAAGCCGGCCGTTCGCCTCTGTACGCCCACCGGCTCGCGCGCCATCACGCGCAAGGCTGCGGCAGGCATGCTGCGCGCCACTCGCACGCTGCAAGAGCGGCGCATCGGCTACAGCGTGGTCTACAGCCGCGGCACGGGCATCGTGCGCGGCGAAGGCCCGCGCGGCGACTGGCAACTCGAGCATGTCCGAGGTGCCGCATGAACGCGCTGCTGTTGCTCGACACCGAGCTATTCCTCGAAGCCTGCGACGTCGAGGTATTCGACGACGAAGAACAGGCGCAGCAGGCCGTGGCCGAGTTCCTCGCGGTCGAGGAATTGGTGCTGGAGCAAACATCGTGAGCGCGCTGCACACGCCGGGGCCGTGGCGGTGGGAGTTGAACGAGGAGCACAAAAGCCTGTCGCTCGTCGGCGGGAAACCTCAGTTCGATCTGACCATCATTCAGCCGACCCGCTGGGGCATGGGCAGCGCAACACTGTTCGTCCGCGACACCGCGCACGACGGGATGAACATCCTGCACAAGCTCCACGAGCGTCGCGATTGGATCAAGCCCTTTCCAGGCCGCACCCATCACGTTCGCTGGTGCGCTAGCGCGGCGCATCCAGACATGGCCTTAATCGAGGCCGCGCCCGATTTGCTGAGCGCCTGCAAGGGTCTGCTCGAGCGATATCGCGTTATGGGCTGCGGCGAAGGCATCGAAGCCAGCGCGGCTGTGCTCGCCATCGCCAAGGCTACCGGGAGCGCATCGGCATGAGGACGTCACCTGTGCAGCCCGCCCCGGGCCCGATCAAGACCGCCGCGATGCTCGCGACGCCCGCAATCGTGGCCGCCGTCGGCGCGGCCATGCTCGTCTACGGATGGTGCACACCATGATCGTCATCGTGCAACCCACGCGCCCGCGGCGCCCGCGCACGCCGGTGCCAACCGGCCCAATCGGCGGACTCACCGACCCGCGCTTCAAGTACGCCGAGAGCGTCGCCACCGACATCCGCAAGACCTTCCGCCGCGTGCGAGCCGAGCAGAAGAAGGGAGCGCTGCTGTGAGGTCTAACGGCGTGTTCTTCCTGCGCGGGCGCCCCACCTGTGCGCGCCAGTCGGCCGCGGCAGATGCCGGGCCGTGTTGGATCCTCTCGCTTGGCGAACGCACCAGTCCGCGCGGCGTGAGCCTGTTCTACGCCGTCTGGCGCGGGCCCGAAGCCGAGCGCTTCATGGCCGCCAACCCCAACCTGCGCGCCGGCGACTGCCTGCGCCTCGAGCTGGACCGCCTGCACGCCACCAACAACGAGCTGCGCGGCTACGTCATGCGCTGCGAACTCGCGCCGCCCCGCTGGCCCGAGCCACCCCACACCGAAGGTGCCGACGGCACTGCCGGCGCCCCTTTCGCGCTCACGTCCAACAGGGCAGCGAGCCACATCCACTGAATCCCAAACCATGCAACACATTCTCGGACTCACCGGCTTCGCAGGCGCCGGCAAAGACACAGTCGCAGACCTGCTGGTTGCGCACGCGCGCTTTCGCAAGCTGGCCTTCGCCGACGCGCTGCGCGCCGAGGTGGCCGAGGGCTTCGGCGTGCTGGTAAGCGACCTTGCTGAGCCTGCAGCCAAGCATCGGCCCGCGTCGGCGCTGTCGATGCGCCGCGCGCCGCGCGACTTTCTGGCTGCCGTGGTGCTGTCGCTCAGCGCTGCAGCGCCCGACCACCGCACGCCGCTCAGCAACGAGTGGCTCGATCAACCGCGCAGCCCGCGACAGATCCTGCAGTGGTGGGGCACGGAGTACCGCCGCGCTCAGCACGACCGCTACTGGACCCGCGCCATGCTCTCGCGCCTGGTCGGCTATCAGCGAGGCGGCGAAAGCCGCTTCGTCATCACTGACGTGCGCTTCGACAACGAGGCGGATACGGTGCGCGGCGCGGGCGGCTCGATCTGGCAGGTGACACGCCCGGGCTGCGATGGCCGCGCCGAGGGGGCGCACGTCAGCGCCACCGACGGCAGCCGATTCAAACCAGATGCGGTCCTCGCCAACCTACACGACGTGCGCCACCTACAGGGCCTTGTGCTCACCGAGTTCGTCGCGCGCGATTGCGGGCTGGACCCGGCGCGCGTATCTCTCACCGTGAGCGCTTGACCATGATGCCCTCCGTTCTTACCGACCCACTGGCCGCAGTGTTGCGCACGGTGGCGCTGGCCGACTTCTGCGAGCCCTCCACCATCGCCAAAGTGATCGGGCACGCCGTCGCAGAGCAACTCGAGCAGCTGCGCGCCGCCGGCCTGGTGATGCGCAACGCGGCACGCCGTGCCGATCGCACCCGCACCATGCTCTACACCATCACGGCGATCGGGCGACACCACCTGCACACCTTCGACGCGGGATTCCGCGCCCGCGAGTGCGCCACGGGCGGCGTGCCGGCTGTCGCCACGGTGCGCACCGCACACCTGACTGCTGGCGGCGTGTACACCGGCGCCGAACTGCGGCCCTACGACGGCCGGCCGGGCGCCATGGATGCCTTCGCGCTGCCCAGCCGCATGGGCAGCCGGCTCATCTATCGCTCGGGCGAGGTCGCGCGGTCGCAGATCGACGGGAAGGTCGCGGTGTGAACGAAGCCTTCGCCCTTCATCGCGGCAGCTGCGCCGACGTCATGCGGGTCATGCCGCCCGCGAGCGTGGATGCGATCGTCACCGACCCGCCCTACGAGCTCGGCTTCATGGGCAAATCGTGGGACGCGAGCGGCGTCGCGTACAGCGTCGAAATGTGGGCTGAAGCCCTGCGGGTGCTCAAGCCGGGCGGGTTCATGCTCGCCTTCGGCGGCTCTCGCACCTACCACCGGATGGCCTGCGCGATCGAAGACGCGAAGTTCGAGGTTCGCGACCAGCTCATGTGGATCTATGGCTCGGGGTTCCCCAAGGGTACGGACCGCAAGAAGGTGCCGGAGGACTGGGCCGGATGGAACACCGCGCTGAAGCCCGCACATGAGCCAATCGTGCTCGCCCGGCGTGCTCCGGTCGGGCCGCTCGGCGCCAACCTCGCAGCCCACGGCACCGGCGCCCTCAACATCGATGCGTGCCGCGTGGGCGACGACGTGCGTACAGCGACACCGCGCGACTTCGCGCCGATGTCCAACAACCGTTTCGGCGATCCCACTGTGACAGACAGGGGCGAGCGGCTCGAGGCGCGCACATACGTGGGCCGCCACCCGGCGAATGTCTTGCACGATGGCAGCGCCGAAGTACTCGCGGCGTTTCCGGACGCCCCAGGCCAACAGGCCGACGCCAGCACCGATGCGAGCGCGCGCAGTACCCAGAACGTCTACGGCGCCATGTATCGCGGCCGAGGCGATGAACCGAGCGCCCACAGCGAAAACAGCGGCGGCGTCGGGTTCAAGATGCGGCCGGGCGCTCGTCGCCTTGACGAAGGCAGCGCGGCCCGATTCTTTTACTGCGCCAAGGCCAGCGCGGAGGACCGCCATGAAGGCCTGTCGCACCCGGGCCTGCAATTCCAGAAGGGCAGCACGCTGCGCGACGCCGAGCGCGTGGGCGCGGCGCGCGGCGGCAACTTCCACCCAACCGTCAAGCCCACCGCGTTGATGCGATATCTCTGCCGCCTGGTCACCCCCTCCCAAGGCGTAGTTCTCGACCCGTTCATGGGCTCGGGCAGCACGGGCAAGGCAGCCCTGCTCGAGGGCTTTCGCTTCATTGGCATCGAGCGCGACGAGGACGAATCCGGCCGACCGCTCGGTTACTTCGACATCGCACGCGCGCGCATCGCTTTCGCCGCGCGCATGGGCCATCAACCCTCGCTACTGGAAGCCGCATGAAGCGCCGAGTGAAGAACCTCACCAGCTGGGCCGAGACCATCGCCGCACGCCAGCCCATGGCGCAGGCCGTGGCCGACGACGTCATGGCGAAGCTCTACAGCGCGTTCGGCGACCTGAAGGCCGGCAGCACCGACGACGACCTGTTCGACCGCCTGGCCGCCGCGATCAACGTGGGCATCTTGCGTGCCGAGCAGATCGCTCCGACTTGCGTCGCCGCGATGCTCGGGGCCCGCGAAGCTCTCATTCGATGCGACCACATTCGCGGCCGCCATGGCCGTTACGGTTTCGACGGTCCGGGCTTGCTGGCTATGGCCGCGGGCCTCGAGGTCTACGAAGAAATGGTGCGCAACAGCACCCCACAGCAGATGCGACTGGCGATGACTGCCTCGATCGCACGAATGCTCAAGCAGGTTGCCGAACCGCCGCTGACCGCCATTCAGATTGACGCGATGGACAGCACCATCCAACCACTCACAGGACCGCAGCAATGATGCCGCCCGAGTACATCAACACGAAGCCTTTTCCGCTGGTCCGAGGGCCAGCAAGCAAGCCTGCTACAAGCATGAGCGACGAGATTCTGAACAAGGACCAGGTGGCAAGCATGCTCGATTGCGAGCCGTCGACCGTCGAAGAGAAAGCCCGCAATCACGAATTGCCGGGCGTGAAGATCGGTCGCAGCTGGCTCTTCCCCCGCCAGGCGCTGATGCAACGGCTCAACGAGATGGCGCTGGCCAAGCCGGTGCCCACGCGACCGCAGGGGATCATCAAGAAGCGCGAGACGCTGCGCGGCCCACCCGTCCTGCCACCGCTACCGCCGCTTGCCAACTAGATCTGGGGGTGAAAGGCTACAGCTTTGCGCCTTCAAGGCCTTCAGCCTATTTTCCATTTAGGCGGCGCGCCTTTAGCAGGTAATAGAGTCCAGACCGCTGCGACTCGTTTTGCGCATTTTGGATCTTAAGCCCCAACACCCCCAGTCCGCCCAGCGCCATTACTATCGCTAAAGGAAGACTCGTTGACGCCGCGGCCAGTACTGGGCTCACAAGTACGCCAACACCAAATGCGTTCTCGAGAGTGAGCACCCTGGGCTTGTTTACGGCCGCCTCGAGGTCGCTGAGTGCAGCGGCGACTTCGGTGCGAACAAGAATTTCGGCTTTTCGTTGAATTTCTTCGGCTGTAGCATCGGTTTCAAGCATCCCTGCAAGAGTTGCGGCGAGCCGAGCGATGCTGGAACGAAACGCTCGGAGCTGCGGCTTGAGCTCCTCGCGCGCTTCTACTATGGATGCAGGCGTCAGCGCGGGGACTTTGGGAAGTGCGAACTCGACGCATTTGAGCGCCAGCACACTGGCAAGCAATTGGGGGGTGACGCTTCCCCCGTCCATTGGAACGACCGGCAAATTGCTGTCGTTCACAAGTGGCAAACCTTTCTCAGCGGAATAGAGAACGGCATTCGCCATGTAGTTAAGTGGATCAGGATGGTCAATGTATCCCCCACCGGGCAGCCCTTTGTGCGAGCCCGTCATGAACGTTGGCTCGACACCCTGTGGGTATGGGCCAAAAAGCGCCTCGTTGAGGCGATCTCGCAATTCCTTCGCCCGAGTCAGATCCCCGCCGAACATTTGCCCCTTATGCCCAGTGAAACTGCAAAACGTCTGGAGATGAGGAAGGTTTGGCAAAGCGCGGAGTGTGCCAACAGTAATTGCTGTGTCGAGATCATTGAATCGAAGAGCTTCGATCCGATCGGCCTCCTTCCGTACCTCCCCAGGGTCGTAGCCGTCCAGCGGCAGGTAGACATTAGGAAAATATATTCGGTCGAATACCAATGCCAGCGCCGTAAGGCTGGCTTTGCTACTTGGAATCGGGGCCGAATAGTAAACCGCCTCGAGGTTGAGAACATCAGAATGCACGCGTTGTTGCCTCCTACGGGCAGTGTAGCTGCGGGGCCGGCACGTACGTCGGTGCGCTAAATGAGCCGATCCGCTAAGTCTTCGCCTCGGAGCGAGGCGTATCTCAGCATCATTTTGGTGTCGGTCCACCCCATGATCTTGCAGATCTCAATCTCATTGAAGATCCAGCCACGATCGCCCTTGAGCGTCATCCAGCGGCAGCAAGCCTCGTGCCTCAGATCGTGCTCGGTGAAGTTCGGCACGAGCGCATAGTCGAACAGGGACGTGAAACGCGCGGACAGTCTGGCCGTGCACTTCTTTAGATCGTCGGTGGTGCCGTCCCAGAATGGGAACAGCAGCCCTTTCCGCCCTTCGCACCAGGCGATCAGCTTTGCACGGAGCTCGCGCTTCAATGGCACTGTGCGCAGCTTGGCCGCGCCGTGGTGGCCCTTAGTCCCCTCAATCCTTAAAAGCCCACGGGCGGCGTCCACCTGGTCGACTCTCAGCCGATACGCCTCACGTAGTCGCAGTCCCGTGTCGATGATCAACGAGAACAGAAGCTCAAAGGCGGGGTC
>NZ_JBFTPJ010000092.1:0-10193 GCF_056398445.1 Variovorax sp. 01T439_2 | reverse complement strand
ATGGCTACACGTTCAACTGGTACCAGACCGCCTGGCAGGAGTTCCAGCTCGACAGCGTGCTGTGGGTCACGATCGAGGTGGTCGCCGCCGTCGTGTTCCTGTCGATCCTGATCGGCGTGCCGGCGGCCTACGCGCTGGCGCGGCGCAACTTCCGCGGCAAGAACCTGCTGATGGGGCTGTTCCTGCTGCCGCTGATGATCCCGCCGATCACCTACGGCATTCCGCTGGCGACGGTGATGTACCAGGCRCACATCGCGGGCACCATCTTCGGCGTGATCCTGGCGAACATGATTCCGGCCGTGCCGTTCATGATCCTGGTGATGACACCGTTCATCGAGCAGATCGATGCCAACCTCGAATCCGCCGCCCGCGTGTTCGGCGCCAACACCTTCAAGCTGTTCTGGCACGTGCTGCTGCCGCTGCTGGCGCCGGGCATTCTGGCGGCCTCCCTGCTGGTGCTGGTGCGCACCATCGGCATGTTCGAGCTGACCTTCCTGACGGCCGGCCCGGATTCGCAGACGCTGGTGGTGGCCCTGTACTACGCGGTCTTCGCGGCGGGCGTTCGTGCGCCGCAGTCGGTCGATGCAATGGCGATGGTCTACATGGCGGTCACGCTGGCCTGGCTGCTGATCGCGCTGCAATTCGTCAACCCGACGCAGCTGGTCAGCCGCGTCAAGGAACATCCAAAAACGGCCTGATGCCGCCCTCCATGAAGATCACGCAAGTCGATACGGTCCACGCGGCCGCCTATCCCAACATCCTGTGGGTGCAGATCCACACCGACACCGGCCTGGTGGGCCTGGGGGAAACCTTTCGTGGCGCCCAGGCCGTGCAGGCGCAGATCCATGAACTGATCGCGCCCTACCTGCTGGGAAAGGATCCGCTCGCCATCGAAGCCCACAGCCAGCACCTGCTGTACGGCTATATCGGCTTTGCCAGCAGCGGCGCCGAAACGCGCGCCGCTTCGGCGGTCGACATCGCGCTGTGGGATCTGTTCGGCCAGGTCACGCAACAGCCGCTCTACCAGTTGCTCGGCGGCGCCGTGCGCGAACGCGTCCCGGTCTACAACACCTGCGCGGGCTACACCTACAACAAGGCCCCACAGCGTCGCTCGGTGACGCAGGCCAGCGCCGACGTCGCGCCCGAAGGGCCTTACGAGGACCAGGTTGCATTCGTCAAGCGCCCGGCGGCGTTGGCCGAAAGCCTGCTGTCCGAGGGCTACAAGGCGATGAAGATCTGGCCCTTCGATCCCTTCGCCCAGGCCAGCGGCGGGCAGTCGATTTCGGCCCGCGACCTGGACACTGCGCTCGAGCCGTTCCGCGAAATCCGGCGCGCTGTCGGCTACGAGATGGACATCATGGTGGAGCTCCATTCGATGTGGAACCTGCCGATGGCCGTGCGGATCGCGCAGGCGCTCGAGGAGTTCAAGCCCTATTGGGTCGAGGACCCGATCCAGATGTCCAACCTCGACACGATCGCCGAATTCCGTTCGCGCACCCGCATTCCGGTCTGCGGCAGCGAGACGCTGGCCACCGTCCAGCCATTCATCCAGCTGCTCAAGAACAATGCGGTGGACTATGTGATGCTGGACCTGGGCTGGGTCGGGGRTCTCTCCGAAGCCAGAAAGATCGCGACCCTGGCGAAGGCCTTTCACAAACCAGTCGCGCCGCATGACTGCACCGGCCCGGTCGTGCTCGCGGCGTCGCTCCACCTGGCGATGAGCACGACCAACGTGGTGCTGCAGGAAGTGGTGCGCGCTTACCTGGGAGGCTGGTATCGCGAGCTCGTGACGCAATTGCCCGATGTCCGCGCCGGCCATGCGACGGTTCCGCCCGGCGCGGGCCTGGGCCTGGCACTGTCGCCGGCGCTGCTGCAGCGGCCTGACGTCACCATCCGCAGTTCGAAGTCGTGAGCGGATGGCGATGCATCTGAACGTGACGCCCGACACCACGCTGTGCAGCGGAACGCTGACGGCGACGCTGGCGCCGGCTGCCGGCGGACGCGTCACCAGCCTCAGCTCCCGCGCAACCGCGGGCGAACGAATCGACTGGCTGGTGCCGCTCGACGACGCCGTCCGCGCCGGCGGTTTCGAATCCACCCAGTGGCCCAAGGCCGGCTGCTATCCCCTGGTTCCGTTTTCGAACCGCATCCGCGATGGCCGCGTCGCCGGCACGCAGGGCAGGGTGCAGTTGCCGCTTCATCCGGGGGAACGGCACGCGCTGCATGGCGTCAGCCAGCAGCGTCCATGGCACCTCGAGCGGCACGCGGCGGACCGCGCAACCATGACCTATGTCCATGTGCCGGGGGACCACCGCTGGCCATGGGCTTTTCGGGCCGAGCAGGTGGTGGAGCTCGATGCCGCGGGCATCACGCTGAGCTTGCGGGTCACCAACGACGACCGGGAGCCGATGCCGGGCGGTTGCGGCTTCCATCCCTATTTCCCGGCCCAGTTCGCGCACGGCCTGCAGTTCGATGCGCGCACCGTCTGGCCGGCGGACGCCGAATTCCTCGCGAGCACGCCGCAGCCGACCGGTCCGGCGGACGACTACGCGTCGGCGAAGGCCTTGCCCGATGTCGAATGCACCCGCTACTACGGCGAATGGAACGGACAAGCGCGAATGGCGGCGGCCGATGGTCCCGCCATCGAACTGCTGGCCAGCGCCGCGCTGCAGCACCTGGTGCTGCATCGGCCGGGTCCGGGAGCGTACTTCTGCGTGGAACCGGTCTCGCATGTCGCGGACGCCGCCAACCTGGCTGCGGCGCGCGCCGACACCGGCTGGCGGGTGCTCGCGCCCGGCGAGGCGATGACATGCAGCCTGCGCCTGTCGGTCTTTCCTCTGTCGAGCTAAGCCTCGCCACCATTGACTACACGAGATCGACAACATGACTGAATCAACAGCTTCCCTCAGGACCGCCCTGGACGGCATCTCAGGCATCCTGGTGACGCCCTTCGACGATGCGGACCACATCGCGCCCGATCGCCTGGGCCCCGTCGTCGACCGCGCCATCGAGGCCGGCGTCCATGTGCTGGTGGCCAACGGCAACACCAGCGAGTTCTTCGGCCTGACCATGGCGGAGGCCGAGCGCATGGTGCATGCCGCGGCGGAACATGTCCGTGGCCGCGTGCCCTTGCTGGGTGGCGTGGGGCGCAGCGTCCACGACGCCTGCGCCCTGGCGCGCGCCTCACGCCAGGCAGGTGCCGCTGCCCTGATGGTGCATCAGCTGACGGACCCTTTCGTCGCGCCCAGCGGTGTGGTCACGTATGTGCGCCGGGTTGCCGACGCGGCGGACGGCCTGCCTGTCGTGCTCTATCTGCGTGACGACGCGATCGGTCTGCCGGTGATCGAAGCCCTGTGCCGAATCCCGCAGGTCATCGGCGTGAAATGGGCATCGCCCACGCCCTTGCGCCTGGTGCAGGCCATGGCGCAGGTGGCCGATCGCGGCCTGGCCTGGGTGTGCGGACTGGCCGAGCCCTGGGCCCCGCCGATGTATGCGGTGGGTGCCCGCGGCTTCACCTCGGGGCTGATCAACGTGCGGCCCGACCTGTCCGTGCGCATTCACACCGCGCTCGCGAAGGGAGATCACCAGCTGGCGATGGAATTGATCGGCGGCATCGCGGCCTTCGAGGAATTGCGCACGCATGAGCGCAACGGCTCGAACGTGAGCGTGGTGAAAGCGGCGCTGCAATACGCGGGGCGCGACTGCGGCGCGGCCCGGCCGCCCAGCACCTGGCCGCTGCCGGACGCGGATCTGGCGCAGCTCAAGCAGTTGGTCGACGGCTGGCAATAGCATGGAACGCCGCTTCTTCGCCGCCCTCGTGTTCGGCCTCATCGCTGCTGCGAACTGGCCTGTCGCCGCACAGACCTATCCAGCCCACCCGGTGAAGCTGGTCATCCCGGTTCCGCCCGGCGGCAGCGCGGACGTGGTCGGGCGCCTGCTTGCCAATGCGGCGTCGGCGGAGCTGGGCCAGCCCGTCATCGTCGACAACCGTGCCGGAGCCGCCGGCAGCGTGGGAACGGCGTCGGCGCTGAAGGCGCCGGCCGACGGCTACACGCTGGTCCAGTGCAGCATCGGCAGCTGCGCCATCAATCCGAGCCTGTACAAGAACGTCGGCTACGACCTGTTCAAGGACATGGCCCCGGTGATCCTGCTGGGCGCATCGATCAATGTGCTCACCGTCAACAACGAGGCGGGCATCCGCAGCGTGAAGGACCTGGTCGACCAGGCCAGGCGCCAGCCCATGGCCTACGCGTCTTCGGGCGTGGGCGCGTCCAACCACCTCGCCGCCGAGTTGCTCAAGAAGATGGCGGGCGTCGAGCTGACGCATGTGCCGTACAAGGGATCGGGGCCTGCCATCACCGACCTCATCGGCGGCCAGGTCCCGGTGTTCTTCGACAACGAGCCTTCCATCCTGCCCTTCATCAAGCAGGGCAAGGTGCGTGCGCTGGCGGTGACGGGCAAGACGCGCTCGGCCAATCTGCCGGACGTCCCGACGATGGAAGAACTGGGTTTTGCCGGCTTCGTCATCGAGCCGTGGTACGCCTTCGCGGCCCCGGCGGGCACGCCCGAGCCGGCGATCCGGCGGCTCAATACCGCGTTCAACAACGCGCTGAATCAACCGGCGGTGCGCGACAGGATGGTCGCCATGGGCATTACCCCGGCGGGCGGCTCGCCCGAAGTGCTCGGTCGCCTGATCCGCAGCGAATACACACGCTGGGCGGAGTTGATCCGCGTGCAAGGTATCAAGGGAGATTGAGGGCCAGCGGCCGCAATGCGGTGCGGATACGCCCGTCAGAGACCCATCTGCAAACGTGAAGGCGAAGCGTCAGAGATCCGAGGCGTGCGTCTCGTCGTCGGCGATTTCCTCCTGGTGGTCGATGCAGCCGTCCAGGGTGACATTGAGGCTGAAGACTAGAAGTCCCGTGCGAGTCTCCTCGGAGTCGGGCGGTCCGCTGGACTGTCAGTTCGCCGCGAAGCAGTACATCAGCCCGGCGCTCCCGCTCATCTTGAGTTGGTCGACGCTGCAGCCGCGCGTACCGTGCGAAGAATTCCACGACGCATTGGCTACCGGATCGGGATTGGTGCCCTTGTGGTCGTGATGGCCCACGATGGCGGAGCCGCCGTCGCTTTTGGTCCAGTTGCCGCAGGTGGTGTCCTTGCCGGGATCGGGCGCGGCAAGGGTGCCGTCAGGGCGCGAGCCGGTGAGGATGTCGTGGCGGTTGACCGGATCGCCGAAGCCGGAGACAACCTCGCCCTTCTCGGTCAGCGAGGTGTCCTTGCCGACCTTGGCGTTGGCGCTGTGCAGGTCGGCCACGCTGGTGGCGACGACCACTCCCTTGGCGTTGGTCCAGGGACCGGTGCCGATCCGGTCGCGCGCATTGACGGCCGGCTGCCCGTTCGCGGCCGTGGTGCTCAGATAGGCGTGCCACGTTTTGTTGCCCGCCCCTGCACTCGTGGCCAGCGACTGGCAGAAGCGGTCGGCTCCGGCCAAGCCTCCGAGGTCGCCGCCCTTGCCGGGGTTGGCGCTGGTGATGAAGAAGCTCATGGGGTTGCCGCTCGATGAACGCATGGCACCGCAACCGATGATCAGTGCGGTGGCTGCGACGGCGGCGCCAGTGGAAAGAAGCAAGCGGCTGGACATCGGGGGACTCCTGGCTGTATTGGAGCCGGGAGGCTACCGCACCGTCGTGCCAGCGGCAACCCGAGCCTGCCCTCCCATGCGGCAACCGCAGCATCATTGCAGCGGAAGGGCGGCGGCTTTTGGCCGAGTTCGGCCGGCCACGACGCTTTCTGGAGACAATGGCTCCTCTCGAAACCGGCCATGAGAGGATCAAGATGTCAGCCGACGACTGGTGGAAGTGCGGAATCGTCTATCAGGTCTATCCGCGTTCGTTCCAGGACAGCAACGGCGACGGCATCGGAGACCTGGATGGAATCCGCGCGCGGCTGGACCATCTGGTCTCGCTCGGTGTCGATGCCGTCTGGATCTCGCCGATATATCCCTCGCCGATGGCCGACTTCGGCTACGACATCTCCGACTTTTGCGGCATCGATCCGCGCTTCGGCACGCTGGAAGGCTTCGATGCGCTGGTGCAGGAGGCGCACGCGAGAGAGCTCAGGATCATCCTGGACTTCGTGCCCAACCACACCTCGGACCATCATCCGTGGTTCATGCAGAGCCGCAGCGCGCGCAGCGATCCGCGGCGCGACTGGTACATCTGGCGTGACCCGGCGCCGGGCGGCGGGCCGCCCAACAACTGGCTCAGCAATTTCGGCGGCCCGGCCTGGACCTTCGATCCGGCCACCGGCCAGTACTACGCCCATTCGTTCCTGAAGGAGCAGCCCGATCTCAACTGGCGCAACCCCGAAGTGCGGACCGCGATGTACGAGGTGCTGCGCTTCTGGCTTCGGCGTGGCGTCGACGGATTCCGCGTCGACGTGCTCTCCCAGATCATCAAGGACGCGCAGTTCCGCGACAACCCGCCGAACCCGGATTTCATCGAAGGCCAGGACCCCTTCTTTCGCTGGCAGATGCTCTACAACACCGACCTGCCGGAGCTGCAGCCGATCGTGGCCGAGATGCGCCGCGTGGTCGACGAGTTCAGCGACGCACGCTCGTCGCGCGTGCTGATCGGCGAGCTCTAYCTKCCGCTCGCGCGCCTGGTCGCCTACTACGGACTCAACACCGAAGGTGTGCTCGAAGGCGTGCAGCTGCCCTTCAACTTCCAGCTGATCGCGACCGAGTGGCAGGCGGCGCGCATCGACCGCCTGGTGCGCGACTACGAAGCCGCCTTGCCCGCCGGCGCCCAGCCGAACTGGGTGCTGGGCAACCACGACAGGTCGCGCATCGCGAGCCGCGTCCGGCCGCAGATGGCACGGCTCGCGGCCATGCTGCTGCTCACGCTGCGCGGCACGCCGACGCTCTACTACGGCGACGAGATCGGCATGACGGACGTCGCCATTCCCGCCGATGAGGTGCAGGACCCATTCGAGAAGAACAAGCCCGGCATGGGCCTGGGCCGCGACCCGGAGCGAACACCCATGCAGTGGAGCGCCGCAGCGCATGCGGGCTTCACGACCGGTACCCCGTGGCTGCGCCTGGCGGCCGACGGGCCCACGCGCAACGTGGAAGCGCAATCGCAGGACGCGGGCTCGATGCTGGCGCTCTACCGGCGCCTCATCGCGCTGCGCCGCGCGCAGCCTGCGCTGAACCGGGGCAACTACGAAGCGCTCGATGCCGAGGGCGAGGTGCTCGCCTATGCGCGCAGCTTCGAAGGACGGCGGCTGGTGGTGCTGTTGAACTTCGGTGCCACCCCGGCGCCGATCTCGCCGGCGTTGATGCCGCGCCAGCCGGTCGTGCTGGCATCGACCGATCCTGCGCGCGCCGAGTCGATCGAGGGGCCGCTGGAGCTGGCGCCTTGCGAAGGCGTCGTGCTCGGCGCCCTGAACGGCAAGGCTCCGGCGACACGCTGAGCGATCAAGGCGTGCCGGCCTGGATCTCGACGTAGCTGCGCGCGTGCCAGCGCACGCGAAGGGGCCACTTCGCGTCGGCGATGGTTTCCGAATTCACGTCCTTGCCGCTGCCGTAGTTGACCTGCCGGTCGGGCCGCTTGTTGAGGCCGACCAGCAGCACGATGCGGCTGCCCGCCGCAAGCTTGCAAGCCGTCACGCGCTCGGCGGTGAACGCAAGCAGTTGGCGCTCGCCGGCCCGCAGAAGCCTGCGGCGCACGCGATGGCCTGCGTAGCTGGCGCGGAAATCGTAGGGATCGAACAGCAGCTGGTACTCGCCGCTTTCGGTCTGCTCGTACAGCGAGATGCTGAAGTCCACGTCCTGCCGCGAGGGCGTGATGTCGAACACGCCCTGCAGGCTGCCGAAGATCTCGGTGTCCTGCGGAAGCGGATCGCTGACAAAGCGGATGCTGTTGCGCGCCGGCAGCTGCGCCGCGCGCAGCGCGTCCGGCCACGGAATGCGCATGTCGCGCCGGTCGGCAAGGTCGACCGAGAGCCGCGTGCTGCCGCCGCCTTCTTCGGACGGTGACGGCAACAGGCGGTGCGGCTCGTTGCGCTCGCGGGTGTCGAGGTAGAAGCGCAGCCGCGTGCGCTGCGGCGCATCCAGCGCCGGCACATGGCGCCACTGGTCCGCGCCCATCACCTGGTAGTTGACGCGATCCCCCAGCAGGGCAGGCTTGCTCGCGCCCTTCAGGATGTGGTCGAGCCATTGCAGGCGCAGCTCGGGCAGGTCGACGCGTGCGGCGGGGTCGAGCGTGTAGCCGCGCAGCGTGGCCGCCGTGCCGTGCCGGATCGAGGCCGCGTCGTAGGGGCCGAGCAGCAGCGTCGTGTCGGCCTGCGGCCGGTGGCGGCGATGCTCCTGATGGAAGTAGAGCGCGCCGGCGTCCGCGCCGTAGTAGCCGGCAAAGCTGAGCACCGGAATGTCGATGCGCGCAAACTGTTCCGCCGACGGCAGGAACTTCTGCCAGTAGCGATCGTGGCTCGGGTGCGTGAGCCATGTCCGGATCAGCCGGCTGCGCTTGCCCAGCAGGACGCGGTCCACGTCCCAATAGGGGCGATGGCCGCGATACCAGCGCGCGTCGAGTACCTGCCATGCCGTGTCCGGGTCGGCATCGACGCCGGACCGCAGGGGCTCGTCATCCGCGTGCTCCTCGGCCCAGCGCACCATGGCGTTGCGGAAGATCTGCCCGGCCATCGGAAAGTCGATGCCCGGCGCCATCGGCGCGATCGTGGCAATGGCCTTGAGTGCGGCCGGTCTCCTGCGGGCGGCGGCCCAGGCGGCATAGCCGGAGTAGCCGTCGCCGATCATGCAGACGCGGCCGTCGCTCCATGCCTGCCGGGCAATCCAGTCGATGACGGCGGCGGCGTCTTCGCCGTCGCGAACGAACGGCCACACGGCGCCCTGGCCGTCGGGCGTGCGTCCGCGCACGTACGCCGTGACGCCGACGTAGCCCTTGGCGGCGCTGCGCTGGGCGTCGTCCTCGGCCGGATCGAGCGTGAAGCGCAGCAGCGTCGGCAGGGCGCCCGGTGCGTCATTGGCGCGGCCGGGCCGAACCAGGCGCGCATGGATGACAGCGCCGCGCACGGGAATCCTGAGGTCGGCCTCCGCCACGTAGCGGTTGCGGTCTTCCACCGCGAACAGTTCGGGCAGCAGCGCTCCGAAGCTGCGGCGCGACTCGTACGAATGCCAGGTCCGCACGAGCGCCAGCGCGTCGTCCTGCGGAAGGCTGCCCTTCGCGCGCCAGAGATCGAAAGCCCGGCGCAGCGGCTCTGCATAGACCGCCGCCGGGATGTCGAGCCGCGCCATGATGGCCTGGGCTTGCGCATTGTCGAGCGGCGACACCAGTTCCCGGAACGCGCGCGCGTAGGCTTCGGCGAAGCCGAGGCGCTCGTTCGCTTCGAGTGCGCGCGCACGGGCGTAGATGCCGTCGAGGATCGCGCGCTGCACCAGGTCGTCGAACGGCTTGCCCTGGCGGCGGGTGCGCAGGGCCCGGCTGCTGTCGGAGGCTGCACGGTAGGCGCCGCTGACGATCTGCAGGGCGGCGAGGTTGGCCAGGAAGACGTCGGTGTCCGCGTCCTGGTACACCGGCAGGATGCGCTCGGCCAGGTCCCGCATCAGGTCCGCCGCGGCGGCATCCTCGGGATCGCGCGGCGGCTTGAAGCCGAAATCCGCCGCCCAGCTCCACGCGGGCAGCGCAAGCATCAGCCGCACGAGGGCGCGGCGCGCACGGCCGACGGTGGACCCAAGGTGTCTCATGGCCGCTGCTCCTCGCGCACGGTGTTCGCCGGCGCCTTGACCAGGTGCACCACCTGCGTGAACAGCCGGTCGCGCGCTTCTCCGGCCGAGCCGATGTGGACAATGCCCGTGTGCTCGAGCTTGCCCAGCAGGTCGATGATGAGTTCGCGCGTGTCGTCGTCGAACGCGCCGAAGGCCTCGTCCATCACCAGCCAGGGCGGCGCCTGCAGCACCACGCGGGCAAAGCCCAGCCGCAGCTGCTCGTCCATGCTGAGCTCGCTCTCCCAGCGGCCCGTCTTGTTCAGCAAGGGTTCCAGGCGCTGCAGGCCCACGCTCGCCAGTGCGGCCACCATGGCTTCCCTCGGGTAGCTCGACGGCTCCATCGCATACGACAGCACCTCGGCCAGCGTGCCGCGCGGAATGTAGGGCGTGCCCCGCGGCATGTAGT
>NZ_JBFTPJ010000091.1:0-10207 GCF_056398445.1 Variovorax sp. 01T439_2 | reverse complement strand
GCATGCACGCGGTAGAAGCCGCCCACCACGTAGCGGTCCATCATGTAGACCACCGGCTCGGCCACGCCGTTGTGCACGCGCTCGTTGGTCAGCACGCCTTCCTGCACGATCACCTCGCCGGGCTCGCGCAGCTCCCTGGCGGCCGCGCCCGCCTTGCCTGCCGGGGCGCTGCGCGGCTTGCCGACCAGGCCCTCGACTTCCTTCGCGTCGCGCACGGTGACCACGCCCGGGCCGTCGCCGCCGACATGGCCCTTGACGACCACGAAGGGCTTCTCGTTGATGCCGTATTCCTTGTACTTGCGGCGCACCTTGGTCAGCACCGCGTCCACGTGGCTGGTCAGCACGTCGATGCCGCGGCCTTCGGAAAAATCGACGCCGTCCGCGCGCGCATAGATCGGGTTGATCAGCCAGGGGTCGATGCCCAGCAGCTTGCCGAAGCGCTTGGACAGCTCTTCGTAGCTGTGCAGGTGGTTGCTCTTGCGCCGCACCGACCAGCCCGCGTGCAGCGGCGGCAGCAGGTACTGCTCGTGCAGGTCTTCCAGGATGCCCGGCGTGCCGGCCGTCAGCTCGTTGTTGAGCAGGATGGTGCAGGGATCGAAGTTCTTGAGCCCGAGGCGGCGCTTGCTGCGCACCACGGGCTCCAGGCACACGGTCTCGCCGTTGGGCAGCTCGATCTTCTTGGGCGACTTGATGGCCGGATCGATCGAGCCCACGCGCACGTTCAGTCCCGCCATGTGGAAGATCCGCACCAGCTGGGCGACGTTGGCGAGGTAGAAGGTGTTCTTCGAGTGGTTCTCGGGAATGACCAGCAGATTGCGCGCTTCCGGGCAGATCTTCTCGATGGCCGCCTGCGCGGCCTGCACCGCCAGCGGCAGCATCTCCTTGGTGAGATTGTTCCAGCCGCCGGGGAAGAGATTGGTGTCGACCGGCGCCAGCTTGAAGCCTGCGTTGCGGATGTCGACCGCGCTGTAGAACGGTGGCGTGTGCTCCATCCATTCGAGCCGGAACCAGCGCTCGATGGCGGGCGTGGAGTCGAGGACGCGCTGTTCCAGTTCGTTGATCGGGCCGGTCAGGGCGGTGACGAGATGCGGAACCATGCGGCGGCCTTGTTGGATTTGTACTTGAAAGGTAGAGCGGAATTGTAGGATTTGGGGATGGCCGCCCCAATGACAAGACTACGTAGAGCGGACTTGGTTCAGTCCGCCCGCTTCCGGTGCATCAGCTGCGCACTTCGCCCTGCCCGAGCACCACGTACTTGAGCGAGGTCAGCCCCTCGATGCCGACCGGCCCGCGCGCATGGAACTTGTCGGTGCTGATGCCGATTTCCGCCCCCAGGCCAAACTCGAAACCGTCCGCGAAGCGTGTGCTCGCATTGACCATGACGCTGGCCGAATCGACCTCGCGCAGGAAACGCTGCGCATGCACGTGGTCGCGCGTGACGATCGCGTCGGTGTGGTGGCTCGAGTAGCGGTTGATGTGCGCAATGGCCTCGTCGACCCCTTGGACCACCTTGATGCTGATCACCGCGGCCAGGTATTCCTCGGACCAGTCGGACTCGACCGCGTCGACGATTCTTGCGCCGGCACCGGCCAATGCCTCGTCGGCGCGCAGGATGCGGGCCGCCACCGGGTCGCAGCGCATCTCGACGCCCTTGGCCGCGAAGATGGCGGCGATCCGGGGCAGGAAGTCCTCCGCCACCGCGGCCGACACCAGCAGGCCTTCGGCCGCGTTGCAGGGGCTGTATTTCTGCGTCTTGGCGTTGTCGACGATGCGCAGCGCCATCTCGAACTCGGCCGTGTCGTCCACGTAGACGTGGCAATTGCCGTCCAGGTGCTTGATGACCGGCACCTTGGCATCGCGGCTGATGCGCTCGATCAGGCCCTTGCCGCCGCGCGGGATGATCACGTCGACGAACTCGGGCATGGCGATGAGCTGGCCCACGGCCTCGCGGTCGGTGGTCTGCACCAACTGTACCGCCTCGACCGGCAGGCCGGCCTCGGCCAGCGCGCCGGACACCAGCAGCGCCAGCGCCTTGTTCGACTCGATCGCCTCCGAGCCGCCGCGCAGGATGGCGGCGTTGCCGCTCTTGATGGCCAGGCTCGCGGCCTCGATGGTCACGTTGGGGCGGCTCTCGTAGATCATGCCGAAGACGCCGATCGGCACGCGCATCTGGCCCACGCGGATGCCGCTGGGCTGCTGCTTCATGCCAATGATCTCGCCGATCACGTCGGCCATCCCGGCAAGCTGCTCGCAGCCCAGCGCCACGGTCTCGATGACCTTGGGCGTGAGCTTGAGGCGGTCGACCATCGGCGCCGACAGGCCGGCGGCCGTGGCGCGCGCCAGGTCCTTCTGGTTGGCCTCGGCCAGCCCCGGGCCGGCTTCGCGCAGGCGCTTGGCCAGCGCCTTCAATGCTCTGTTTTTGGTAGCTGCATCCGCTCGGGCCATGAGGAATGCGGCGGTTTTTGCCTGCAGGCCGAGGGTCTGCATGTGCTCGCTGACGTTGAACGCGTTCATGCGGGCATTTTCGTGCATTTGGATCAACCCCGGGCCTCGCCCATTTGCCGGGTTGTCCCCTCTCCCTCCGGGAGAGGGCTAGGGTGAGGGCCGCGGCACCCGAAAACGCGCGATGCGATGAAGGCCGCCGGCCCTCATCCCAACCCTCTCCCGGAGGGAGAGGGAGAGGGAGCGGGAGCGGTGCTGCAGGCGCGGCACAGCATCAGCGCCAGCCGCTGCAGCGCCTGCCAGCCGCCGGCCGGCCAGTCGGGCTGCTTGAGCCCCTTGCAGATGCCGTCCACCACATGGGCCGCGCGCAGCAGGCGGGCCAGCATGCGGTCGTCCAGCCGGGGCAGCACGCGCTCGAAGGCGCGCTCGCGCGGGCCCCAGATGCGGTTCTCGCGCAGCGCCATCGGCAGCGGCCGGCCCGCGGCCATGGCGTCCTTCACGCGCTTGAGCGCGCGGATGTCCTCAGCGATCGTGTAGTGCACCAATACCTCGGCCTCGCCTTCGGCCTGCAGGCCGTCGAGCATGCGCGCCACGCGCT
The DNA here is from genome assembly GCF_056398445.1 of Variovorax sp. 01T439_2. NCBI lineage: Bacteria > Pseudomonadati > Pseudomonadota > Betaproteobacteria > Burkholderiales > Comamonadaceae > Variovorax > Variovorax sp. 01T439_2. The sequence goes on along the minus strand of NZ_JBFTPJ010000091.1, from coordinate 7,167 downwards.
GCGGGTTGCCGGCCAGCACGGCCTCGGAGAGCTTGAAGACGTCGTAGCGCGCCACGTTGTTGACCGCGCCCTCGACCTGCTCCCAGCTCAGCTCGCCGGCCGGGTGCAGCAGGGCGAGCTTCTGGATCTCCTGGTGGGCGGCCAGCAGGTTGCCCTCCACGCGGTCCGCAAAGAACTGCAGCGTGCGCTGGCCTTCGTCGCCGGGCATCACGCGCTGGCCCTGCAGGCCCAGGCGCTGCGCGATCCACTGCGGCAGCGCGTTGCGCTCGATCGGGTCGACCTGCAGGCTCACGCCGTTGTTCTCGAGCGCCGAGAACCAGGCGCCGGTGCGCGTGGCCTTGTCCAGCCGCGGCAGCATCACCAGCGTGAGCGTGCTGTCGTTGCCCTGCGCCGCCTCGGCCAGCTGCTGCAGCGCGGTGCTGCCGTCCTTGCCGGGCTTGCCCGAGGGAATGCGGATCTCGACGATCTGCTTGTCGGCGAACAGCGAGAGCGAACCGCCCGCCGCAAGCACCGCGCTCCAGTCGAAGTGCGCGCCGGCCACGGTGTACGAACTGCGCTCCGTATAGCCCGCCACGCGCGCCGCGGCGCGGATGGCATCGGCCGCCTCCTGCGCGAGCAGCGGCTCGTCGCCATGGATCGTGTAGAGGGGCTTCAGCCCCTTCTGCAGATGGGAGCCCAGCTGGGCACTGGCAAGTTGCATCCGCCTAGAGTTCCTTGACGGCCGCAAGGCGGCGCATCAGCTGCTGCGCGATGTCGGCCTGCATGTCGCGGTACAGCAGCTCGGCTTCGCCTTCCTTGGCGAGCGCGTTGGTTTCGTTGAAGCTCAGGTCGCGCGTCTGCGACACCTCGCTGGGCGCCAGCAGCATCTTGCCGCCCGGCGTGCGCAGGCTGAAGCGAACGCGCAATTGCAGCTGCAGCTCGCGCAGCAGGCCGGCCGAATTGGTCGAGATCACGATGCGGTCGCGGTTCTCGCCGAGGATCTCGAGGATCGCGTCGGCGCTCTGGGTCTGATCGGGCGGCACCAGCGTGACGGTGCCCGCGGCGCGCATCTCGCGCCGCAGCCGGTTGATCAGTTCCGAATTGCCCGACAGCGACAGCGTCTTGAACGCGAACACCGGCGCCTTGCGCAGTTCGAACCCGCAGCCGGCCAGCGCGAGGCTGGCGCCCGCCGCAGCCAGGCCCAGGAGAAAGCCGCGGCGCGGCAGCGGGGCGTTGCGATTGTTCATGCTTCTATCGTTCGTTTCGTTCAGATGACCACGTTGACCAGCCGGCCGGGAACCACGATGACGCGCTTGGCCGGCGCGCCTTCGGCGAACTTGACGAAGTCGTCGCACGAGAGCGCGAGCGCTTCGATCTCGGCCTTGGAGGCGCCGGCCGGCACGCGCAGCGCGCCGCGCAGCTTGCCGTTGACCTGCAGCATGAGCTCGATCTCGTCCTGCTCCAGCGCGGCCACGTCTACCACGGGCCAGGGCGCATCGAGCAGGTCGCCCAGCTCCTTGTCGTAGCCCAGATGCTGCCAGAGCTGGTGGGCGATGTGCGGCGTGGCCGGATACAGGCAGCGCAGCAGGATGCCCAGGCCTTCGCGCAGCGCGGCGGCATCGCCGGCGCTGCCATCGGGCTTGAAGCCTTCGAGCGCATTCAGGAGCTTCATCGCGCCTGAAACCACGGTGTTGTATTGCATGCGCTGGTAGTCGTAGTCGACCTGGCGCAGCACGGTGTGCACTTCGCGCCGCAGCGCCTGGGCGGCCTTGCCGAAGGCCTGGCCGCCGAACGCCACCGGGGCCACGTCGGCCTGCGCCACGCCGAAGTTCCAGACCCGGCGCAGGAACCGGTAGCTGCCTTCGACGGCCGCGTCGTTCCACTCGAGCGTGGCCTCGGGCGGTGCGGTGAACATGGTGTACAGGCGCGCGGTGTCGGCGCCGTACTTCTCGATCAGGTCCTGCGGGTCGACGCCGTTGCGTTCGCTCTTGCCCATCTTGCCGACGCCGCCGTATTCGACCTTGGTGCCGTCCGCGGTGGTGCCGCCGACGATGCGGCCCTGCGCGTCGAGCGTGGGCGTCACCTCCAGCGGCGGGTGGTAGTTCTTGCCGCCCTTCTCGTCGCGGTGGTAGTAGATGTGGTTGAGCACCATGCCCTGCGTGAGCAGCTTGCTGAAGGGCTCGTCGACCTTCACCAGGCCCAGGTCGCGCATCACCTTGGTCCAGAAGCGCGCGTACAGCAGGTGAAGGATCGCATGCTCGATGCCGCCGATGTACTGGTCCATCGGCATCCAGTAGTCGGCGCCCTCGGCGACCATGGCCTGGTCGTTCTTCGGGTCGCAGTAGCGCATGAAGTACCACGAGCTGTCGACGAAGGTGTCCATGGTGTCGGTCTCGCGCCGCGCGGGCTTGCCGCAGACGGGGCACACCACGCCGGCATGGAAGCCTTCGTGCTTGGCGAGCGGGTTGCCCGAGCCGTCGGGCACGCAGTCGGTCGGCAGCACGACGGGCAGGTCCTTCTCGGGGACCGGCACCGCGCCGTGCTCGTCGCAATGGATGATCGGGATCGGCGTGCCCCAGTAGCGCTGGCGGCTCACGCCCCAGTCGCGCAGGCGCCAGGTCGTCTGCATCTCGCCCAGGCCCTTCTGGGCGAGCGCATGCGCCACGGCGGCCACGGCCTCCTTGTGGGTCATGCCGCTGAAGTTGTCGGAGTTGATGGTGACGCCGCGCTGCTTGTCGCCGTACCAGTCCTGCCACCTGTGATAGTCGAAGTGCGGCTCGTCGTCGACCAGCACCACCTGGATGATCTCGATGCCGTACTTGTTGGCAAAGGCGAAGTCGCGCTCGTCGTGCGCGGGCACGCCCATCACGGCGCCGTCGCCGTAGTTGATGAGCACGTAGTTGCCCACCCACACCGGCACCTGCTCCTCGGTGATCGGGTGCTTGACGGTCAGCCCCGTGGGCACGCCCTTCTTCTCTTGCGTGGCGAGCTCGGCCTCGGTGGTGCCGCCGCTCTTGCATTCCTCGATGAAGGCCGCGACCTTGGGGTCGAGCGTGGCGGCGTGCGCGGCCAGCGGATGCTCGGGCGCCACGGCGCAGAAAGTGACGCCCATGATGGTGTCGGCGCGCGTGGTGAACACGTACATGCGGCCGTCCTGGATCAGCTGGCCGCTCGCGTCCTGGATGTCGTGCGTGAAGGCGAAGCGCACGCCCTCGCTCTTGCCGATCCAGTTCTCCTGCATCAGCTTGACGCGCTCTGGCCAGCCCGGCAGCTTGTGCTGGGTGTGCTCGAGCAGCTCTTCGGCGTAGTCGCTGATCTTCAGGTAGTAGCCCGGGATCTCGCGGCGCTCGACCGTGGCGCCGGTGCGCCAGCCCTTGCCGTCGATCACCTGCTCGTTGGCCAGCACGGTCTGGTCGACCGGGTCCCAGTTGACGACCTGGGTCTTGCGGTAGGCAATGCCCTTTTCGAGCATCTTGAGGAACAGCCACTGGTTCCACTTGTAGTAGCTGGGATCGCAGGTGGCGATCTCGCGGCTCCAGTCGATCGCCAGGCCCATGGCCTGGAGCTGGCCGCGCATGTAGTCGATGTTCTCGTAGGTCCACTTGGCCGGCGGCACGCCGTTCTTCAGCGCCGCGTTCTCGGCCGGCAGGCCGAAGGCGTCCCAGCCCATGGGCATCAGCACGTTGTAGCCGCTCATGCGCAGGTAGCGCGTGAGCATGTCGTTGATGGTGTAGTTGCGCACGTGGCCCATGTGCAGCTTGCCGCTGGGGTACGGCAGCATCGAGCAGGCGTAGTACTTTTTGCGGTTCGCGTCTTCGGTGACGCGGTAGGCATCGGCGGCGCTCCATTGCGCCTGGGCAGCGGACTCGACGTCGCTGGGTTTGTAGCTGGGGTTCATGGCGGTTCGGCAAGACCCGGCGCGGGGTGGCCGGGGAGGACGGATTATCGCGCCGGACTAGACTCGCCCCCAGTCTTCGCGCACTTCGTGTCGCTGCGCCAACCCCCTGCCGGGGGCAACACCAGCGGCCCGGCAAAGCCGGTTCCGCGGTGTTTCGCGAAAAATGCATGACTTCCTGCCACCTGACGCAGACGGAAAACGCCATGAAACTGCTCCTGAAACACCTCGCCCTGGGCCTCGCGGCCGCTGCCAGCCTGGCCGCTGTGCCGCTGCATGCGCAGCCGAACGGCGACAAGCCGCTGCGCATCGTCGTTCCCTTCGCCGCCGGCGGGGCGCAGGACGTGATCGCCCGCTACCTGGGCGCCAAGCTCACCGACAAGCTCGGCGGCAGCGTGATCATCGACAACAAGGCGGGCGCGGGCGGCATCGTGGCGGCCGATGCGGTGGCCAAGGCGACCGATGGCGCCACCGTGCTGCTGGCCACCGGCGGCGCCATCACCATCGCGCCCCACCTGCAGTCCAGGCTTCCCTATGACCCGGTGCACGACCTGGCGCCCGTGGCCCTGGTCGGCGACACGCCCATGACCGTGGCCGTGCGCACCGAAAGCCCCTACAAGACGCTGGCCGACCTGCTGCGCGACGCCAAGGCGAAGCCCGGGCAGCTGACCTACGCCTCCACCGGCAACGGCACCGTCTCGCACCTGACGGGCGCGCTGCTGGCGCAGGCGAGCGGCGTGGACCTGCTGCACGTGCCCTACCGCGGCGCGGCGCCGGCGCTGACCGACCTGCTGGGCGGCCAGGTGGCGCTGATCGTGACCAGCGCCGCCTCCATCGAGCCGATGGTGGCGAGCGGCAAGGCCCGCGTGCTCGGCACCTTTTCGCGCGCGGCCCTGCCCAGCCTCGGCACGCCGCCGACGGTCGCGGAGGCGGCGGGCCTCGCGGGCATGGACGTGCCGGTGTGGGTGGGCGTGATGGCGCCCGCGCGCATGCCGGCGGCCAGCATCGAGAAGCTGTCGGCGGCGCTGGTCGAGGTGTGCAACCTGCCCGAGACCAAGCAGCGCTTCGCCCAGCTGGGCGCGGTGAACACCTGCGGCGGCGGCGCGGCGCTGGGAAAGGCGATTGCCGAGGACAGCCAGCGCTGGGCGAAGGTCATCAAGCAGGGCGGGATCAAAGTTGACTGAGCCTGCGGCAGGGCGCCTGCGCGTCAGCATCGCGGGCACCGGGGCGATCGCCCTGGCAAGCGCGGCGTGGCTGCGCCAGGCGGGCCACGCCGCGATGCTCTGGTCGCCGGGCGGCCAGGGTGCCGAGGCCCTGCGCACGCAGCCGCTCGAAGCCGCCGGCGTGCAGCCCTGCCGCGTGGCGGTCGAGGTGGCCGGCGATGCGGCGCAACTTTGCCGCGCATCGGACGTGCTGCTGATTGCCCTGCCGGTCAACGGACACCGGCGCGTGATGGATGCGCTGCTGCCCTTCCTGCGTGATGGCCAGACCGTGATCGTCAGCTCGATGGCCTCGCTGTCGTCGCTCTATCTGCACGAAGGCGCACGGCGGGCAGGCAAGCGGGTGACGGTCGCGAGCTTCGGCACGACGGTGCTGACCGCGCGCCGCGAATCCGCCACGCAGGTCAGGGTGATGACGCGGCGCCAGGCGGTCGGTGTGTCAGCGCTGCCGAGTGCGGAAATAGAGAGCGCCATCGAACTGTGCACCGCGCTGTTCGGCGGCGGCTTCTTCGCGCAGGAGAACACGCTCGCCAGCGCACTCGCGAACGTCAACCCGCAGTCCCACGGCCCGCTGGCCGTCTTCAACTGGACGCGCATCGAGCATGCCGAGAACTGGCCGCAGTACCACTGCATGACGCCCGGCGTGGCCCGCGCGATCGAGGCGCTGGACCGGGAGCGGCGCGCCGTGGCCCAGGCCTTCGGCATCGCGCTCGGTCCCATCGAGGAGCATTTCGCGCGCTCCTTCGGCACGGAATCGTCGCGGCTCGAGGACATCGCGGCCGAGCTGCATGCCAAGCGCGGCGGGCCGCCCGGCCCCGTGCGCACCGACACGCGCTACCTGAGCGAAGACATGCCCTACGGCCTGGCCTTCGTGGAAGCGCTCGGCGCCATCGCCGGCGTGGCGACACCCGCGACGCGCACCATCGTGGATGCCGCCTCGCTGGTGAGCGGCATCGACTTCCGGCAGCAGAACGACCTGCTGGCGCCGCTGAATCTGGGCACTGAAACCGTGGCCGGCCTGCTCGCCCGCCTATGACGCGGCCGTTACCGGCGGAAAGACCGGCTCGCCCAGGTTGAGCATCAGCCGGTTGGCCCAGGCGAAGAGCGCCACGGAATGGACCAGGTCGAGGATCTCGAGTTCGGTGAGCCCCACCGCCTTGAGCGTTCGCACATCGTCGGCCGACACCTTGCCGGGCTCGGCGCCGAGCCGGATCGAGAATTCGACGATCGCCTTCTCGCGCGGCGTGGTGCCCGCGGAGCCCGGCTCCTCGAACACCTGCGAGATCACATCGCTGCGCTTGGCCAGCTGCTCGAAGCGCTGCGCATGCACCGAGGCGCAGTACACGCAGCCGTTGACGCGCGACTCCACCGTGGCGCCCAGCTCGCGCTCCGCGCGCGGCATGCCGCCCGGCGCGAACATGATCGCGTTGAAGGCGATGGAGCGCTGCAGCAGCATCTCGGGCTGGTGCGCGAGCAGCAGGAAGTACGGCGAGGTGCGCGCCTGCGGGCTCATCTCGTCGAGCGCGGCCAGCTGGGCCGGCGTGGCCGAGGCAACGTCGACCGGGTCGAGCCAGGGCTTCCAGCTCAGCACCTCGTTGGTGAAGCCCTTGATGCGGATCGGCGTGTTCGTGCTCGTGCTCGTGTTCGTGTTCGTGCTCATGCTGCAACCTCCGCGGCGGCCAGCGCCTGCAGCCCTGCGACCACGCGGACCTGGTAGGAGAGAAAGGCGATCAGCTGGCCCAGCGCGACGATGGCGGGCGTCGAGAGCCCGGCGTCGGCCAGCGACTGCACCGCGGCCTTGTCACCCTCGATGGGTCGCTCGATCAGGCTCGCGGTGAATGCCAGCACCGTGCGCAGCCGCGCATCGGCCACCGGGGCGCCGCTGCCCACGGCCGCAATCAGCTCGCGGTCCACGCCCTCGGCCAGCAATTGCTCGCGGTAGTGCGCGGCGAGCGTCGCGGCCTTCGACACGCTGCATGCATGCAGCGCGACCAGCAGGCGCTCGGCCACCGAGAGGCCTTCGACCGATGGCGAGAACATCGCGTCGTAGCTGCCCTGCGTGGCCGCCACGAC
>NZ_JBFTPJ010000090.1:0-13655 GCF_056398445.1 Variovorax sp. 01T439_2 | reverse complement strand
GCGCGCGCCGTGGGCACCCGGCCGCTCTTGGTGTTTGCCAGCTCGCTCGCGGTGTTCGGCGATTCGCCCGAGCAGCCGCTGCCGCCGGTGATCGAGGACCACACGCTGCCGACGCCGCAGACCAGCTACGGCATTCAGAAATTCATCGGCGAGCAGCTGGTGGCCGACTACACGCGCAAGGGCTTCATCCGCGGGCGCAGCGTGCGGCTGATGACGGTGAGCGTGCGCCCCGGCAAGCCCAACGGCGCGGCCTCGGGCTTTTTCAGCGGCATGATCCGCGAGCCGCTCGCGGGCATCCGCGCGGCCTGCCCGGTGCCCGACGAGACGCCGGTGGCGATTGCGTCGCCGGCGCGCACGGTCGAAGGCATCCTTCGCGCCGCCGAGGCCAGCGACGGCGAATGGGGCCCGCGCACCGCGCTCAACCTGCCCTCGCTTTCCACCACGGTGGGCGACATGGCCGCAGCCCTCGAGCGCGTGGCCGGCAAGGCCGCCACCGCCCTGCTCGACCGCACGCCCGATCCGGCCATCCAGCGCATCGTGAAGACCTGGCCCGGGCGCATCGAGACCGTTCGCGCCGGCAAGCTGGGGCTCACGGCCGACACCAGCTTCGAGGCGGTGATCCGCGACTACGTCCGTGAAAATCCCGACGCGGTCAAACTGGTTATTGCGGCATAGTCATCGGTTGCGCGCAGAGCCGACGCTTTGCGACACCCCCTTTCCATCTCAGGAGACAGAAGAATGAAATTGACCCGACTGGCCGCCGGCCTGGTTCTGGGCATGGGCATGGCCTGCGCGGCCTTTGCGCAGACGACCATGAAGATCAGCATCTCGACCGCGCAGAACTCGCACCAGGGCGTGGCCATCGACACCTTCGCCAAGGAAGTCGAGAAGCGCACGGGCGGCCGCTACAAGGTCCAGACCTTCTACAACGGCTCGCTCGGCGGCGAGCGCGAATCGATCGAGGCGGTGCAGCTGGGCACGCAGGAGCTCGCCTTCTCCTCGACCGGCCCGGTGCCCAACTTCGTGCCGGAGACCAAGATCCTCGACGTGCCCTTCCTGTTCCGCGATAAGGCCCATGCGCGCGCCGTGCTCGACGGCCCGATCGGCCAGGACCTGCTCACCAAGTTCGACGCCAAGGGCTTCAAGGCGCTGGCCTGGGCCGAGAACGGCTTCCGCCACATGACCAACAGCAAGCGCGACGTGAAGGCGCCCGAGGACCTCAAGGGCCTGAAGATGCGCACCATGGAGAACCCGGTGCACATCGCCGCCTACAAGGGCTTCGGCATCATCACCACGCCCATGGCCTTCCCCGAAGTGTTCACCGCGCTCCAGCAGGGCACGGTCGACGGCCAGGAGAACCCGCTGCCGGTGATCATCTCCGCCAAGTTCGACCAGGTGCAAAAGCACCTTTCGCTCACGGGCCACGTCTATTCGCCCTGCATCTTCCTGATGAACAAGGCCGCGTTCGACAAGCTCAGCGCGGCCGACAAGCAGGCCTTCCTGGACGCCGCCAAGGAAGGCACCAAGGCCAACCGCGCCCGCGTGGACGAGGACGACGCCAAGGGCGTGGCCGACCTGCGCGCCAAGGGCATGACCGTGATCGAGAACGTCGACAAGGCCAAGTTCGTGGCCGCGCTCGCTCCGGTGAATGCGCAGTTCGAGAAGGACTTCGGCAAGGCCAACCTCGACAAGATCCGCGACTACAAGTGAAAGAAAAATTCCTTGGCATCGAGCGCTGGACCACCGGCGCCTCGATGCTTGCCGCCTGCCTGATGCTGGTCATTGCATCGGCACTGGGCGTGTTCCAGATCGTGACGCGCTTCGTGCTCGAGCAGCCCGCGGAGTGGAGCGAGATCCTGATCCGCGTGAGCCTGATCTGGATGGTGTTCCTGGGCATTCCGATGGCGTTTCGCCAGGGTGCCATGGTGAGCGTGGACGTGCTCTACCGCTGGAGCCCGCCGCGCGTCAAGCGCGTGCTCGACGCCGTGGTGAGCATTGCCGCGCTCATCCTGATGCTGGTCATTCTCTGGTGGGGCTGGGACTACGCGATGCGCGGCCGCGTGCAGTCGATGGCCGGCCTCGAAAGCCTGTCGATGATGTGGTCGTACCTGGCGCTGCCGGTCGGCTCCGTCTTCTGCCTGTTCGGCATCGTCGGCAATTTCCTCGATCCCAAGCGGCTCGAACTGGAGACCGCGCAATGACGCCCGTGATGGTTGCAACGATGGTGCTGTGTTTTGCACTGTCGGTTTCTGTTGCGGTGTCCATCGGGCTCGCCTCTATCCTGGGCATCCAGGTGGCCAATGCCAACATGCTGATCTCCGTCAAGGAGATGTTCAATTCGATCAACAAGTTTCCGCTGGCGGCCATTCCGTTCTTCATCCTGGCCGGCAACCTGATGGAAACGGGCGGCATCTCGCGGCGGCTGGTCGAGTTTGCCAAGAGCATCGTGGGCGGCGTGCAGGGCGGCCTGCCGATGACCTGCGTGCTCACCTGCATGATCTTTGCGGCGGTGTCGGGCTCGTCGGTGGCCACCACCTTTGCCATTGGCGCGATCCTGATTCCGGCGCTCATCAAGCACGGCTATCCCACCGCGTACGCGGCCGCGCTGCAGGCCACGAGCGCCGAGCTCGGCGTGATCATCCCGCCCTCGATCCCGATGATCCTGTACGGCGTGAGCGCCGAGGTGTCGATCGGCGAGCTGTTCATCGCGGGCTTCGGCCCCGGCATCCTGATCAGCCTGGCGCTCATGCTGTTCGTCTGGGTCTACTGCAAGTGGAAGGGCTGGGGCAAGAACGACGGCGACGGCCGCATGCCTTTCGGCAAGGCGCTGTGGCAGGCCGGCTGGGCGCTGCTGATGCCCGTCATCATCCTGGGCGGCATCTACGGGGGCATCTTCACGCCGACCGAAGCCTCGGCCGTGGCGGTGTTCTACGCGCTGGTGGTGGGCGTGGTGATCTACCGCGAGATCAAGCCCAGGGACCTGTACGTGATCCTGCGCAAGTCGGTGCTTTCGTCGGCGGTGATCATGTTCATCATCGCCAACGCGGGCCTGTTCGCGTTCCTGATCACGCGCGCAGGGGTGCCCGACGCCATCGGCCACTGGCTGCAGGAAGTGCTCAAGTCGCCCGCGATGTTCCTGCTGGGCGTGAACGCGGCGCTGTTCATCATCGGCATGTTCATCGAGACCAGCGCGGCCATCATCGTGCTCGCGCCCATCCTTGCGCCGGTGGCGGTGCACTTCGGCATCGACCCGGTGCACTTCGGGCTCATCATGGTGGTGAACCTCGCCCTGGGCATGATCACCCCGCCCTTCGGCGTGAACCTGTTCGCGGCCTGCACGGTGGCGCGCATCTCGCTGGACCGGATCGTGAAGTACCTGGTGCCGTTCGTGCTCGTGATCCTGGCCTGCCTGCTGGTGATCACCTACGTGCCGTGATGCTTCAGCCCTCGATCCCCAAAAGCTGTGGCGCCATGTTTCCCACCAAGACCGACAAGGCACGCGACGAACTCCAGGGCCGCCAGCGCACGTTGAGCCAGCGCGAGCGCGCCCTGCTGCTGATGGCCGACGGCCGGCGTTCGCTGACCGATTTCAGCCCGCTGTTCGCCAGCCGCACCGAAGCCGAGCAGGCGATCCAGGCGCTGATGCGCCAGGGCTACCTGCAGGACGCGCAGCCGGTGGCTGCCGCGGCGGCGCAGGCCGCGGCCCAGCCGCCCGCCCCGGTACCCGCGGCCGACCCGATCCAACTCGCCGCCTCGGCCGACAACTTCGACGGCAAGCGCTCGCTGGCCACCACGCGCATGTTCCTGTTCGACATCTGCGAGCGCATGTTCGTGCGGCGCGACCCCAAGTTCGCGCTGCAGATGCGCGATGCCCTGCGCGAAGCGCGCGACCGCGGCGCGATGCTGACCATCGCCGCGCTGATGCTCACCGAGGTCGAGAAAACCGCCGGCGCCGAGCGGGCCGAATCGCTGCGCGAGCGCATCGACCGGCTGCTGCCGCCGGCCGAGACCGTGCACTGAGCCGCAGACCGGCCGCCCGCGATCCACTACACTCCCATGGTCAGGAGAGAGCCCCGCCAGCCGGGGCCGCCGAAGGCGCAGGGGTTTCCCGAACGCTCAGGCAAAAGGACTGACACAGCGTTGGCGCATGCCGGCGCTTCCTTGCTGGAGAGAGGCTGTTGCTTGCATCGACGCGATGCGCCGGCCCACCGAAGGAGCAAACCCCGATCGTGGGGCGAATCTCTCAGGTAAAGCGGACAGCAGGGGTGGCCCATGGCTCGCGCCATGGAATTCGTCTGCCCCTTTGGAGTGCCCCGTGGCCGCTTCCTCCGATTCCTCTTCCGCCGAACAACTCCTGAAGACCCCGCTGTACGGCCTGCACGTGGAGCTCGGTGCCCGCATGGTGCCCTTTGCAGGCTATTCGATGCCGGTGCAATACCCCGCCGGCCTCATGGCCGAGCACAGGCACACGCGCAACGCCGCCGGCCTGTTCGACATCTCGCACATGGGCCAGCTGCGCCTGGTCGGACCGGACGCCGCGGCCGCCTTTGAAACCCTGATGCCGGTCGACGTGATCGACCTTGCGCCCGGCAAGCAGCGCTACGGCCTGCTGCTGAACGACGAGGGCGGCATCCTCGACGACCTGATGTTCTTCAACGAAGGCCACGGCTCGATCTTCGTGATCGTCAACGGCGCCTGCAAGGTGGCGGACATCGCCCACATCCAGCAGAAGATCGGCGCACGCTGCGATGTGCAGCCCATGCCCGACCACGCGCTGCTCGCGCTGCAGGGCCCGCAGGCGGCCGCGGTGCTGGCGCGGCTGTCGCCCGGCATCGAGCGCTTCGTGTTCATGACCGGCGGCGCGGTGCAGATCGGCGGCATTCCGGCCTTTGCCACGCGCAGCGGCTACACCGGCGAAGACGGCTTCGAGATCTCGGTGGCCGGCCAGAATGCCGAGGCGCTGGCCCGCCTGCTGCTGGCGCAGCCCGAGGTCGAGCCCATCGGCCTGGGCGCGCGCAATTCGCTGCGGCTGGAAGCGGGGCTGTGCCTCTACGGCAACGACATCGACGCCACCACCACGCCGGTCGAGGCCTCGCTCAACTGGGCGATCCAGAAGGTGCGCCGCACCGGCGGCGCGCGCGAAGGCGGCTTTCCGGGCGCGGCCCGGGTGCTGGCCCAGCTCGCCGCCGCCACGGCCGGCGCCGCGGGCCACACCGACCACGACACGCTCAAGCGCAAGCGCGTCGGCCTCGTGGCGCTGGAACGCGTTCCGGTGCGCGACGGCACCGTGCTGCAGTCCTTCGAAGGCAAGGACATCGGCTTTGTCACGAGCGGCCTGCTCGGCCCGACGGCCGACCGACCGATCGCCATGGGCTACGTGGCCACCGCGTATTCCGAGCCCGGCACGCGCGTGCAGGCCATCGTGCGCGGCAAGCCGGTGCCGATGGAAGTCTCGACGCTGCCTTTCGTGCCGACGCGCTACTACCGCGGCTAGGCGCTGCGCCCCCGATCATCTTTTTTTCCACGAGGAGTTTTCCACCATGAGCATCAAGTACACCAAGGACCACGAATGGGTCTCGGCCGAAGGCAGCGCAGCCACCGTCGGCATCACCGTGCATGCGCAGGACGCGCTCGGCGACGTGGTCTTTGTCGACCTGCCCGAAGTCGGCAAGACCTTTGCCCAGGGCGAGGTGGCCGGTGTCGTCGAATCGGTCAAGGCCGCAGCCGATGTGTTCATGCCCGTGTCGGGCGAGATCACCGAAGTGAACGAAGCCCTGCGCGCCGATCCCTCGCTCGCCAACACCGACCCGCTGGCCGCCGGCTGGTTCTTCAAGGTCAAGCTCAGCGAACCCGCGCAGCTCGACGCGCTGCTCGACGCCGCCAGCTACGACAAGTTCGCGGCCGAGTCCTGATCCGCCGAGTTCGCAAGCCGCCTTTTCCTCATCCCGAGCCTTCACCGCCATGCCGATTCCCGCCCTTCCCTCTTTGCAACAACTGGAGAACGCCGAAGAGTTTCTCGCCCGCCACATCGGCATCGATGCGGCGGACGAGGCGCGCATGCTGCCGGTGATCGGTTCGGAAACGCGCGCCGAGCTCATCGACGGCATCGTGCCCGCGGCCATCCGCCGCGCCAAGCCGATGCGGCTGCCGGCGCCGGCCACGGAGGCCGACGCGCTGGCCGAGCTGAAGGCGATCGCGGCAAAGAACAAGGTCTTCAGGAGCTTCATCGGCCAGGGCTACTACGGCACGCACACGCCGGGCGTCATCCTGCGCAACGTGCTCGAGAACCCCGCCTGGTACACGGCCTACACGCCCTACCAGGCCGAGATTTCGCAAGGCCGCATGGAAGCGCTGCTCAACTTCCAGACCATGGTGTGCGACCTCACGGGCATGGCCATCGCCAATGCCTCGATGCTCGACGAAGCCACGGCGGCCGCCGAGGCGATGACGCTCGCCAAGCGCAGCGTCAAGAGCAAGAGCAACGTGTTCCTGGTGTCGGGCGACTGCCATCCGCAGACCATCGAGGTCATCAGGACGCGCGCCGCGCCGCTGGGCATCGAGGTGAAGGTGAGCACCGTCTCCGAGACGCTGCCGCACCTGATGGTGAGCGGCGAATTCTTCGGCGTGCTCGCGCAGTACCCCGCCACCACCGGCCACGTGCACGACCTGCGTCCGCTCGCGGGCCATGCGCACCAGTGCGACGCCRCCTTCTGCGTGGCCGCCGACCTGCTCGCGCTGACGCTGCTCGCGCCGCCCGGCGAATGGGACGCCGACATCGTCTGCGGCACCACGCAGCGCTTCGGCATGCCGATGTGCAACGGCGGCCCGCACGCGGCCTACCTGGCCTGCCGCGACGAATTCAAGCGCTCGCTGCCGGGCCGCCTGGTGGGCGTGAGCGTCGACACCCACGGCCAGCCCGCCTACCGCCTCGCGCTGCAGACGCGCGAGCAGCACATCCGCCGCGAGAAGGCCACCTCCAACATCTGTACCGCGCAGGTGCTGCCGGCCGTGGTGGCCAGCATGTACGCCGTGTACCACGGCCCCGACGGCCTCACGCGCATTGCGCAGCGCGTGGCCGCGCTCACGGCCATCCTCGCGCAGGGCCTCGCGCAGATGGGCCGCGAGCCGGTCAACGGCACTGCCTTCGATTCGCTGACCATCCGCACCGGCGACGACACGCCCAAGATCATCGAGCGCGCCCAGGCCGCGGGCGTCAACCTGCGCCAGCGGCTGCAGCAGCACCTGGGCATCTCGCTCGACGAGACCACCACGCGCGCCGACATCGAAACGCTCTGGGCGCTGTTCGTGCCCGCCGGCACGCCGATGCCGCGCTTCGACGACCTGGCCAACGCTGTGCCGCGCCTGCCCGAGGACCTGCGCCGCACCAGCGCCTTTCTCACGCACCCGGTGTTCAACACCCACAAGAGCGAAACCGCGATGCTGCGCTACATCCGCAGCCTGTCGGACAAGGACCTGGCGCTCGACCGCAGCATGATCCCGCTCGGCAGCTGCACCATGAAGCTCAACGCGACCAGCGAGATGATCCCGATCACCTGGCCCGAGTTCGCGAACATCCATCCCTTTGCGCCGGCCGAGCAGCTGGTGGGCTACGCCCAGCTCGACGCGCAGCTGCGCGCCTGGCTTTGCGAAGCCACCGGCTACGCGGGCATCAGCCTGCAGCCCAATGCGGGCTCGCAGGGCGAATACGCGGGCCTGCTGGCCATCCGCTCCTTCCATGAAGCCAACGGCCAGGGGCACCGCAACATCTGCCTCATTCCTTCGTCGGCGCACGGCACCAACCCGGCGAGCGCGCAGATGGTGGGCCTGCAGGTGGTGGTGACGGCCTGCGACGCGCAGGGCAACGTCGACATGGACGACCTCAGGCGCGCCTGCGAGAAGCACAGCGGCAAGCTCGCGGCCGTGATGATCACCTACCCGAGCACGCACGGCGTGTTCGAAACCCGCGTGAAGGAGCTCTGCGAACTGGTGCACGAGCACGGCGGCCGCGTGTACGTGGACGGCGCCAACATGAATGCGCTGGTCGGCGTGGCCGCGCCGGGCGAGTTCGGCGGCGACGTGAGCCACCTGAACCTGCACAAGACCTTCTGCATTCCSCATGGCGGMGGCGGGCCGGGCGTGGGCCCGGTGTGCGTGGTCGAAGACCTCGTGCCCTACCTGCCGGGCCATGCGACGGCCGGCGTGGCATCGAACGGCGTCGGCGCCGTCTCGGCCGCGCCGCTCGGCAATGCGGCCGTGCTGCCGATCAGCTGGATGTACTGCCGCATGATGGGTGCCAAGGGCCTGCAGGCGGCCACCGAAACCGCGATCCTGAGCGCCAACTACATCAGCGCGCGCCTGAAGGACCACTACCCCACGCTGTACGCGAGCCCCAACGGCCACGTCGCGCATGAGTGCATCCTCGACCTGCGCCCGCTCAAGGACAGCAGCGGTGTCACCGCCGAGGACGTGGCCAAGCGGCTGATCGACTACGGCTTCCACGCGCCCACGCTGAGCTTTCCGGTGCCCGGCACGCTGATGGTGGAACCCACCGAAAGCGAGCCGCTGGCCGAGCTCGACCGCTTCATCGACGCGATGATCGCGATCCGCGGCGAGATCCGCCGCGTCGAGGAAGGCGTCTGGCCGAAGGACGACAACCCGCTCAAGCATGCGCCGCACACCGCGGCCAGCCTGATGGCGGCGGAATGGCCGCACCCCTATTCGCGCGAACTCGGCGCGTTTCCGCTGGCCGCGCTCAAGCAGGCCAAGTACTGGCCGCCGATCGGCCGCGTCGACAACGTGTATGGCGACCGCAACCTGTTCTGCAGCTGCGTGCCCGTGGGCGACTACAAGGAAACCGAAGAGGCCTGAAAAAGGCCGCTCAGGCTTCGCGGCGGTACATCGCCCATTTCACGGTGAGGATGTCCGCCGCGATCTTCGCGGCGTTGACGCCCGCGTAGCTTTGGGACGGATCGAATTCGAAGCCTTCCCTGTAGCACCTGACATGCGCGAAATCGCGGTCGAAGGTCATCGGTCCCATGAGTTCGGCGGGGTCGGTGCCCGCGGGAAGCGCCAGGAATTTCTCGGGATCGGTGGCACTCTGGTAGAGGTCGACGCTCATCAGGTTCATACGGGTGTCCTCGAAATCTGGGGATCCCGCGAATCATCCCCGGCATCCGCGCCGCATGCAATCGGCCCGCGCCTACACGGCGGCGCGCCACCGGGTCAGCGCTGCTGCTGCTTCTTCTTCAGCATCTCGCCGGTGGCGATCTGCTCGCGGAAGCCTCGCAGGCTGGCCTTCATCCTGCGCTCGTTCTCCAGCCCCATGCGCACCATGATCTTCTGGCCTGACGAGAGCGACTCGAGCTGCGGATCGGCGTATTCGTAGCGCACCCATGGCCGCTGCGAAGACACGTTGCCTTTCACCTCGACAAGGCGAACCGGCACCGGGCCGGCGGGCTCGGGCGCCTGCAGCAGATGGTCGATCACGGCGATGAGCCGGTCATTGAAGTAGCGCCCCGGATAGCCGAGGTCCTCATAGGCTTTCTGAAACAGCGGATAGAGCTGGGCGTAGGTCTTGGCCGCCTTGGCCGGATTGATCGACTCGGCAAGCTGCACGATGGGCGTGTAGCGAGCGGCATTGCCGGGTGCGATGGTCTGCGCCTCGCCCTTGCCCTGGGTGGTGAAGCGCTGCTTCGTCGGCTGCACCGGCCAGGTGCTCGCGGGCGACTGCTCGCGCGCGAGGTTGTCGACCGTGGCCACGAAGCGGCGCACGATGCCTTCGAACTGCAGGAAGTCCGCCACGTTCTTGCTGCCCATCAGGTCGACCAGCGCCTTCATCACGCGCGTATCGGAATCGGCGAGCTTGGGCAACCCCGAAGCGGGCAGCGCGATCGCGTCGATCGGGTTCTGCGGCTCCGGGGATTCGGGCAGCGAGGGCGGCGGCGGTGCGGGCGCAAGCCCGTCGTTGGGGGCGGCGGCCACCGGCGGTTCGACCGGCAGCGGCGGTTGCTGCTGCTGCTGGTACCAGCGCCAGCCCAGGAATCCGGCGGCGATCGCCAGCAGCACGATGACGACGATGGTTCCGGTCGAGGTCTCGCGCCGCGGCCTGTACGCGGGCGCATCGTGCGGATCGCGCACGTCGGGAATTTCGGGGATGTCTCGGTCGGACATGTCTGCGGTTTCCTTTTTTGGAGGATTGCAATGGGAGACGAGCGGCTATGGTGCACCAGATCGGCACTCCGCCGCGGCGTCATCCCGTAACGCCCTGTGACGCGCTCCCGGCGCGAAAGTTCGCCCGCTAGGAGGCGCCCGCCGCCGAGCCGAGCGACTGCAGCCACGCCAGTGCGCCCTGCAGCTCGGCCGGGCGGATCTCGTGGCCGCCCGGAAAATCGGCCCCCGACAGGGCCAGCGGCAGGCCGCGCGCGAGTTCGCGCGACGCCTCTGCGGCGCTCGGCGGAATCACGTTGTCGGCGCTGCCGTGGCTCACCCACAGTGCCTTGCCCTCGAAAGCCTCGGGCGCCGCGATGTGCGCCGCCGCCTGTTGCAGCAGCCGGCCGTGCCACACCATTGCGGCGCGAACTTTCGCGGGCTGTGTCAGCAGCAGCGACAGCGCCATGATGCCGCCCTGGCTGAAGCCGCCGACCACCACGCGCTCGGGCGGCACGCCGAGCTGCTGCGATGCCGAGGCCACCATCTCACCCACCAGGAAGCGGCTTTCGCRCTCCTGCTCCTCGTTGATGCGCCGCTCGCCATCAGGCAGCACCTCGAACTCGAACCACGCGTACGCATCGGGCGACAGCACATACGGCGCGCGCAGGCTCAGCACGTGAAACTGCGGCGGCATGAGCCGCGCCAGGCCAAACAGGTCCTGCTCGTTGCTGCCGACGCCGTGCATCAGCACCAGCAGCCAGGGCTCGCGCACGTTCGGCCCTGCGGCCTGCTCGAGAAACTTGAAAGGCAGGTGGAGTTGCGTCATGAAGTCAGGCCGTAAGAGATTGAAAACCTTGCGCCAAGGCGCGCGTGATCTCGGCGGCCGGCAGCTCGCGGCAGCCGGTGGCATTCTGCCCCGACCACAGCGGAGAAAAATCGCCGCTGCCCTGCGCCTCGGCCTTGGCGCGCAAGGGCGCAATGCCCGAGGTGGCCAGCGGAAACTCGGGCGCCGCCGCACCGATCGGCCCCAGCTCGCGCATCACGCGGTTCACGATGCCGCGCGCGGGCCGGCCCGTGAAGAGATTGGTGAGCGCCGTGTGGCGCGCCGCCTGGCTCTTGAGCGCCGCGCGGTGCACCGCGCTGGTGGTCGCCTCCGGCGCCAGCAGATAGGCGGTGCCGACCTGCACGCCCGCTGCGCCCAGTGCCATGGCCGCGGCCACGCCGGCTGCATCGGCAATGCCGCCGGCCGCGATCACCGGCACCTTCACGGCATGCACCAGCTGCGGCAGCAGCGCAAAGGTGCCGAGCTGCCGCGTCAGGTCGTGCGACAGGAAATGGCCGCGATGCCCGCCGGCCTCCAGCCCTTGCGCGATGACCGCATCCACGCCGCGTGCCTCGAGCCACCGCGCCTCCTCGACCGTGGTGGCGGAGGCCAGCACCTTCGCACCCCAGCCATGCACCTGCGCCATCAGCGCCTCCGAAGGCAGCCCGAAATGAAAGCTCACCACCTCCGGGCGGAACTCCGCCAGCACAGTGGCCACGTCGGCGCTGAACGGGTTGCGCCCGGGGCCGGTGGGGATGCTCGCGGCATCGATGCCGAACTCGGCGTAGTACGGCGCCAGCGCGCTGCGCCATGCCGCCTCGCGCTCGGCGCTCGGCTCCGGCGGCGTGTGGCAGAAGAAGTTGACGTTGAAGGGCTTGCCGGTGCCGGCCCGGATCGCGGCGAGCTCGCTGCGCATGGTGTCGGCGCTCAGCATGGCGCAGGGCAGCGAGCCGAGGCCGCCGGCATTGCTGACCGCAATGGCCATGGCGCTGCCCTGCACGCCCGCCATGGGTGCCTGGATCAGCGGCAGATCGGTGCCGAGGAGTTGCTGCAAGGGAGTGGTCATGTCGGATGTTCCTTCTGGATGCGCCGTGCGCGCCAGCGCCTATTTTGCGGCGAAGCCCAAAGCCCTGCGTTCAGCCGGCAGGCGCTGCGGGAAGCCGCTTCTCCAGCAGGCGCAGGCCGATGGCCATCGCGATGAAGACAGCCGCGACGGCCGCCGAATTGAGCGCTGCGCGTGCCAGTCCCAGTGTGCCCACGTCCATGAACGGATACGGGTACCAGCTCACGAACGCACCTCGCACGACGGTGTAGACGATCCATGCGAGCGGCAGCAGCACGGCCCGCCCGATGGTGCCGCGGTCGGTGCGCGGCCGCGGTCCCACCAGGGCCCAGCCGAGCACCGTGAACACCGGCGTCACCGTGTGCAGCAGGAAGTTGGCAAGCTGCCCCGAGGGCGTGAGCTCGCGCAGCCCAGTGAGCACCGTGTGGAACACGATGCCCGTGACCGCGATGCAGAGCACCGCCGTGAGCCGCAGCACCCGGAACAGCCACCCGTCGTGCGCGGGACGAAAGGCGAGCAGCGCGCAGACGCCGCCGACGAGCAGGTTCGAATCGATGGTGAAGTAGCTGAACAGCCGAACGAAGCGCTCCAGATACGTGGGCGCGATGCCGGGGCCGCCACTGATCGCCGCGCTCAACTCGAGGCCGATTCCCCCGGCCGCGGCCAGCGCCACCGCGCCGTGCAGAAAGCGCGCGAGCGCAATGGGGCCCCAGGCGGCATGCGGTGCGGTCTTGGCGATATACGGTTGTGGCGGCATGTGAACCTCCAAAGCTTGGCGCATCGAGAGTATGCCGAACGCCGGACCGACGGCCTCAGGCCGGCGGTCGGGCGGCCACTTCGCGCAGCCGCCGGTGCGCCGCATCGTCCCAGGCAACGGGCTGCTGGTTCTTCGCATGCAGATAGTGGTGCGTGAACACCGCAAGGTAGGCATCCAGCGTCTCTTCAGCAATAGATTCGCCCGCCAGGCTCATGCACATCGCGGCCACCTCGCTGGTGCAGAAGTGGTCGTCGCGGCCGGAGTTGCGCAGCCTGTATTGCGTGATCCGCTCCGGCTGCAGGCTCAGCACCGGCAGCCGGTCGAGATAAGGGCTTCTGCGGAACATCTTGCGCGCCTCGGCCCATGTCGCGTCGAACAGGATGAAGAGCGGGCGTTTCGCGCTGCCACTGCCGTCCGTTCCAGGCGCCGGAACGGCCAGGACCACGCGCTCGGGCGCCGCATATTGGCCTGGGAACACCACGTAGGGCTGCCATTGCGGATCGTCCAGCAGCGCCAGCAGCGCGGGATCGGTTTCGGTGCGGGCCCAGCCGAAGGCGAAGGTATCGGCCACCACGTCGGCGACCAGCCACCCGGTGTTGGTGGGCTTGAGCGGCTCGATGTCGGCCATGAGCAGGCACACCCCCGCGCGCGTTGCCACCGAAGGACGCACGGCGCACATGCAATGGCTGGGCACCAGGCGGCAGCCCGCGCAGCGCTCGCGCTTGAAGCCGCCACGGGCGAGAAAGGGTTTGGCGCTGCGCGCCAGGCGCGCGGCGCGAAGGAGGGAGACGGCGTGGGGCATGCACCGATTCTCGGCGGCTCCTGGACGCCCGGTGCGCGGGACAGCTAGATCAGCTGCAGAT
>NZ_JBFTPJ010000089.1:0-10305 GCF_056398445.1 Variovorax sp. 01T439_2 | reverse complement strand
GAGCCACAACCGCGTGGAGGGCAGCACCGAGTACACGCAGCTGCTCTACATCCCTTCGAAGGCGCCGTTCGATCTGTGGAACCGCGACAAGAGCGCGGGCGTCAAGCTCTACGTGAAGCGCGTCTTCATCATGGACGACGCCGAGGCGCTGCTGCCCAGCTACCTGCGCTTCGTGAAGGGGGTGATCGATTCGTCCGACCTGCCGCTCAACGTGAGCCGCGAGCTGCTGCAGGAAAGCCGCGACGTGAAGGCCATCCGCGAAGGCAGCACCAAGCGCGTGCTCGGCATGCTCGAGGACCTGGCCAGGAAGCAGAAGACCGGGCCGGAAAGCGGCGAGGGCAAGATCGACGTGGGTTCGGGCGAATCGGTGCCGGCCCCCGAGCCGACCGAGGCCGTGACCGATGTGGTCGACAAGAATGCGCCGACGGCCGCCGAAGCCGCCGCGGCCGCCGCCGACGAATCGGGCAAGTACGCCAAGTTCTATGCCGAGTTCGGCGCCGTGCTCAAGGAAGGCCTGGGCGAGGACTTCGGCAACCGCGACCGCATCGCCAAGCTGCTGCGCTTCGCCTCCACCACGAGCGACACCGTGAGCGTGAGCTTTGCCGACTACAAGGCGCGCATGAAGGAAGGCCAGGACGCGATCTACTACATCACGGCCGACACGCTCGCCGCCGCCAAGAACAGCCCGCAGCTTGAGGTCTTCAAGAAGAAGGGCATCGAGGTGCTGCTGATGACCGACCGCGTCGACGAGTGGGCGCTCAACTACCTCACCGAGTTCGACGGCACGCCGCTGCAGAGCGTGGCCAAGGGCGCGGTCGACCTCGGCAAGCTGCAGGACGAGGCCGAGAAGAAAGCCGCCGAGGAAGCCGCCGAATCCTTCAAGCCGCTGCTCGAGAAGCTCAAGGAAGCGCTCAAGGACAAGGCCGAGGACGTGCGCGTGACCACGCGCCTGGTCGATTCGCCGGCCTGCCTGGTGGTGCAGGACGGCGGCATGAGCACGCAGCTCGCGCGCATGCTCAAGCAGGCCGGCCAGCCCGCGCCCGACCTCAAGCCCGTGCTCGAAGTGAACGCCGAGCACGCGCTCGTGAAGAAGCTCGACGGCTCCGAGCATTTCGATGATCTTGCGAACATTCTTTTCGACCAGGCGCTGCTGGCCGAAGGCGGCCTGCCGGCCGATCCCGCGGCCTACGTGAGGCGCGTCAACGCGCTGCTGGTGTGAACGCCCGGCCGCGCACCGCCCGTGCAGCAGCCGCCCTTGCGGCGGCGCTGCTGCTGGCCATGGTGAGCGGCTGTTCGCACTATCACGTCGGCATTCCGCTGGTGCCCGGGCTCTCGCTCGGCCTGGGCGCCACCAAGGACGGCAATTTCTCCGTCGGCCTGAACACCGGCTGGGGCCCGCTCGGCGCGGGCGTGGCGGTCAACAACACCGGCGTGGTGGCCGGCACGGCTGGCGTGGGAGTTGGGGTTGGCGTCGGGCCGGTCGGCACCGGCGTGGGCGTGGGCAAGAGCGTGGTGCTGCACGATCCCAATGCGGGCAAGGCCGGGTACGCGCCGGCGGGCGGCGCCGCGCCGGTCACGACGGCGGCTGCAGTCTCCGCGCCGCAGCCTTCCGCGGTGCGCGTCTCCTACCGCCCGCCCGCGAATGCCGCCGACGCTGCGGCCGGCAGCCCCGGCACGCCGGGCAATCCCGTCGCGCCCTGACCGCCGCAGCCCGCGGCGCTGTGCTGGAGACCGCTCCTTGGAACTCAAGCAATGGCGATGCTTCGTCACGCTGGCCGAGATCGGCAACATCCGGCGCGCCGCCTCGCTGCTCGCCATCTCGCAGCCCGCGCTCAGCGTGCGGGTGCAGCGGCTCGAGGAGGCCCTGGGCTTTGCGCTGTTCGACCGGCAGGCGCGCGGCGTCCGGCTGACGGAGCAGGGCGCGCGCCTGCTGCCGCACGCGCGGCGGCTGCTGTCGCGCGCCTCCGAAACCGATGAGGCCGCGCGCGCCATCGGGCGCGGCGCCTTCGACCGGCTGGAGATCGGCGTCACGCCCATCGCAGCGCTGTCCTTCTTTCCCGATGCGATGCGTGCCTTTTCGGCCGCGCATCCGGGCGTGGTGCTGGCGCTGACCGAGGGCCTGTCGGACGAACTCGAGGAGGCCGTGGCGCACCGCAGGCTCGATCTCGCGGTGGTGCATCCGCCGTCCTCGCGCGACGACCTCGTGGTGCGAGAGGTGGCCCGCGACCGCTTCATGGCCGTGATGCCCGCCGCGCATCCGCTCGCGGGCGCCGGGCGCATCGCGGCGGCGGACCTGCGCCAGCAGACGCTGGTCGGGGTGCGGCGCGACATCGGGCCGGTGGTGTTCGACCGCATCGCCGCCTACCTTGCGCGCGCCGGCATCACCACGCAGGTCAACCAGTGCGCGAGTTCGTCGATCTCGCTCGTAGGGCTGGTGGCGGCCGGTGCGGGCATCGGGCTGGTGGTGGAATCGCTCGCCTGCATCGCGCGTCCCGACATCCGTTTTGTTGCGCTCGCCGATGATCCGCCGAGCCTGGGCTATGCGATGTGCCACCGGCCCGACCTGCCGGCGGAGCTGCAGGGTGCGTTCATGCAGGCCTTCCATGCGCCCAAGGCGGGCGCCGGCGCGCGGCCCGGGCTATGAGCCGCTGGCGCCAGTGCCGGCCGCGGCATCGGGCAGGAAGCGCTCGCCCGGCGTGAGCGGCGCGTGCCGGTAGCTCGCCGGCGTGCGGCTGAGCTTCACCGGCGCGCCGATGCCGCGGTAGCCGCCTTCCATTTCCACCACCATCTGGCGATGCGCGGTGTGCGGATGCTCGAGCGCCGCAGCCACCGGCAGCACCGGCGCGGCGGGCACGCCCGCGGCCATCAGCTGCTCGACCAGCGCACGGCCGTCGAACGCCGCCATGGCCGCTTCCAGCTGCTGCTTGAGCCCCGCACGGTGCACCGAGCGCGCGCCGGCCGTGCGGTAGAGCGGATCGTCGGCCAGCGCGGGCAGGCCGATGCAGCGGCACAGGCTCGCGAACTGGCGGTCGTTGCCCACCGCCACGAACACCGGGTCGGTGCAGGTGGCCAGCGCGTCGTAGGGATAGATGTTGGGATGCGCGTTGCCGGTGCGGCGCGGCTCGGTGCCATCCATGAACCAGTTGGCCGCATGCGGATGCAGCAGCGAGAGCCCGCTGTCGTACAGCGCGGCTTCCACGAACTGCCCGCGGCCGCTGCGGTTGCGCTCCTGCAGCGCGAGCAGCACGCCGATCACCGCATTGAGCCCGGTCACCATGTCGACCACCGGCAGGCCCACGCGCAGCGGGCCGCCGTCGGCCTCGCCGTTGATGCTCATGATGCCGGTCATGGCCTGCACGGCGGCGTCGTAGCCGGGCAGCGCGCCCAGCGGACCGTCGGCGCCGAAGCCCGAGACGCGGCACCAGACGAGGCGTGGAAAGCGCGCCGAGAGCGCCTCGTAGCCGATGCCCCAGCGCTCCATGGTGCCGGTCTTGAAATTCTCGATCAGCACGTCGGCCTCGGCCACGAGCGCGAGCAGCGCCTCGCGGCCTTCGTCCGTGGAAAAGTCGAGATGCTGCACGCGCTTGTTGCGGTTCAGGCCGTGGTAGTACGAGGCCAYGCCGTCCTTGAAGGGCGGGCCCCAGGTGCGCGTGTCGTCGCCCTGCGGCGGCTCGACCTTGAGCACGTCGGCGCCATGGTCGCCGAGGATCTGGCCGCAGTAGGGGCCGCCGAGAATGCGCGAGATGTCGAGGACGCGGATGCCTGAGAGGGCGCCTTGGTGTTGTGTCATTTCGGTGTTTTTGTGTGTTGGGTTTTTTTATTCAGGGCGCGTGCACAGATCACCGGGTGCTCCCCTCCGCGAATGTCCCCCGGCCTTCGGCCTCCTCCTTGATTTCGCTGCGGGGAGCACCCGATGCTCTGTGCGCCGGGGCACGCCGCCGGTGCATCGCCGATCAACCACTGCGCTGAAAAACGATCACGCCGATGGGGTGCCTTGCGCAGCGAAATCAAGGAGGAGCCCGAAGGGCGGGGGACATTCGCGGAGCAAGGTACCCCGTCGGCGGGAGCGCGCCCTGAACAAAGGCAACAAAGGCGCAAATCAATCCAGCTGCGCCCCCGACTTCTTCACCACGTCCTTCCACTTGGCCGACTCGCTCACGATGAACTGCCCGAGCTTCTGCGGCGAGGTGTCCGCCGAGGCTTCCAGGCCCTGCGCCGCGAACATCTGCTTCACCTTGGGCGAGTTCAGCACTTCGGCGAAAGCCTGGTTGAGCCTGGCCACTCGGTCCGCGGGCGTGCCGGCCGGCGCGACGATGCCGAAGAACACGCTCACGTCGTAGCCCTTGTAGCCCTGCTCCGCAATCGTCGGCACCTCGGGCAGCGCCTGCGAGCGCGCGAGCGTCGCCACGCCCAGCGCGCGCAGCTTGCCGGCCTTCACATAAGGCAGCGCGGTGAGGATGTCGGTGAAGGTCATGCTCACCTGGTTGCCGAGCAGGTCGTTGAGCGCGGGGCCGGTGCCCTTGTAGGGGATGTGCTGCAGGTCGGTGCCGGCCACCGAGTTGAACAGCACGCCCGCCAGGTGCGACGACGCGCCGTTGCCCGACGACGCATAGCTGAGCTTGCCCGGGTTCGCCCTGGCATGGGCGACCAGCTCTTTCACGTCCTTCACCGGCAGCGCAGGGTTCACCACCAGGATGTTCGGCAGGTAGCCGACCTGGATCACCGGCGCGAAGCTCTTGACCGGGTCGTAGCTGATCTTGCGGTAGAGGCTCGCGTTGATGGCCAGCGGGCCCGAGGTGCCGAACAGCAGCGTGTGGCCGTCGGCCTCGGTGCGCGCCACGTAGTCGGCGCCGATGTTGCCGCCCGCGCCTGCGCGGTTCTCCACGATCATCGGCTGGCCGAGGCGGTCCTTCATCTCGGCGGCCAGCGTACGGGCCATGGCGTCGGTCGGGCCGCCGGGCGGGAAGGGCACGACCAGCACCAGGGGCTTGGAGGGGAAAGGCCCCTGGGCCTGTGCGGCGGGAGCGGCGCCCAGCAGCGCGGCGCAGGCGGTCAGGGCCGCGAAGAAGAGGGTGAGGTGTCGCAAGATGATGTCTCCGTTTTTTCTCTGTCGTCGTGAATCAGGCCGTGGCCTTGGCGGTGCGCGTGGTGGCCGCGCTGTTCCAGTCCGCGGGCATCGCGTCGGGCGCGAGCGGGTCGCGCGGCAGCACGCGGTGCAGCAGCACCAGCTGGGCCCAGCGAAGGCGCGGGGCGGAACCGCTGCGCGCGGCCTCCCAGGCCATCGCGATGCTGCTCGTGCAGTGGTAGAGCGCCGAGGCGGCCTGGCGCGCCAGCACGTCGCCGCCTTCTCGCGCGGCCGTCTCGGCCAGCGCGGCGGCGCGCGCCAGTGCATCGCGCAGCGCCTTGGCAAAGGCCGGCGGCAGCGCCGCATCGGCCAGCAGCTGCTCGCAGTGCGCGCGCAGCACCGGCAGCGAGCCCTCGCGCTTCACGGCGCGGATCACGTCCAGCGCGACGATGTTGCTCGTGCCTTCCCAGATCGAGCCCAGGTGCGCATCGCGCACGAGCCGCGGGTCGCTCCATTCCTCGATGTAGCCGCAGCCGCCGCGCACTTCCATCGCGTCGCCCGTGACCTTGCGCGCATCGCGGCAGGCGCGGAACTTGATGAGCGGCGTGAGGATGCGCAGCAGCGCGTAGGCATCAGGCTCCCCGGCGTCGGAGCGCGCGAGCGCCAGTGCGGTCTGGCACACCATGGTGCGCGCCTGCTCGGCCGGCAGGCGCAGCTTGTCGAGCTGGCGCTGCATCAGCGGCATCTGCTCGAGCGTGCGGCCGAAGGCGCGGCGCTCGGCGGCGATGTACTCGGCCTCGGCCACCGCGCGGCGCATGAGGCCCGCGGCACGCACGCCGTTCGACAGGCGCGAGTTGTTGACCATGTCGGCCATCTGCACGAAGCCGCGGCCTTCCTCGCCCACCAGGTGCGCGACGGCGCCTTCGAGCCGGATCTCGCCGCTGGCCATCGAGCGCGTGCCCAGCTTGTCCTTSAGGCGMAKGATGCGGTAAYGGTTGAGGCTGCCGTCKTCGAGSCGGCGCGGCAGCAGGAACAGCGACACGCCCTTCATGCCGGCCGGGCCGTTGTCGGCGCGTGCGAGCACCATCGCAAAGTCGGCATCGGGGTTGGAGCAGAACCACTTGTCGCCGGTGAGGCGCCAGCTGCCATCCGTCTCTTGCCGCGCCATCGTCGCGGTGGCCGCGATGTCGGAGCCCGCGGCCTGCTCGGTCATGAACATCGCGCCCTGCGCGAGCTCGTCGAAATCGAGCGAGGTCAGGCGCGGCAGGAAGCGCGCGACCAGCTCGGGGCCCCCGAACTTCCTGAGCGTGCGCGTGAGCGAGTCGGTCATCGAGACCGGGCAGCACAGGCCGAACTCCGCCTGCACGAAGAGATAGGTCAGCACGTACTTGACCAGCGGCGGCATCCTGCCCTTCCAGCCCAGCGTCTCATCGCGGTGCGACATCGCGGCCAGGCCGAATTCGCTGAGCGCGAGGCGTTCCATCTCGACGTAGGCCGGGTGCTTGACGATCTTCTGCTCGTCCAGGCCGGTGCGCGTGCGCTGCTCCAGCGTGGGCGGGTTGCGGTCGGCGGTGCCGGCCAAGTCGTCGAGCAGGCCGCCCGCGAGGCCGCCCAGCCGCTCGAAGTGCGGCTGCATGTGGGCCAGCAGGTCGGCGGGCAGGTAGAGCGCGAGCAGCTTGTGCAGCTCGGTGTCGGTGCTGAACAGGTTCTGGCCGTGGCGGTCGGGAATCGGGTGCGCGTGCGCGGCGGTGGCGTCGTTCTGGGCCATGCGTTTTGTCTCCTGGTTCGCCGCATTGTTGGTTTCCAGGCGATCCGTGTCTAATATCGAATAGGTCTTGTTCGATTCGATTTGCCTATTCATGGAACTGCGACACCTGCGCTACTTTTCCGTGCTGGCCGAGGAGCTGCACTTCGGGCGCGCCGCGCGGCGCCTGTCGATCTCGCAGCCGCCGCTGTCGGTGGCGATCCGCCAACTCGAGGAGTCGGTGGGCGCGCGGCTGTTCGAGCGCAACAGCAAGGAGGTGCGCCTCACGCATGCGGGCGAGGCGCTGCGCATTTCGGCGCGGCGGCTGCTGCTGCAGGCGGAAGAGGCGGCGCTCGAGGCGCGCGACGTGGCCGCGGGCTCGGCCGGGCGGCTGCGCATCGGCTTCGTCGGTGCGATGCTCTACCGCGGTCTGCCGCAGGCGCTGCGCGCGTTCCAGGCCCGGCACCCGGCGGTGCGCATCACGCTCGCCGAACTCAATTCAGGCGTGCAGATCGCCGAGCTGCTGCACGACCGGCTCGACCTGGGCTTCGTCCACACCAGCCGCATGCCGCCCGAGCTGCAGCACCGGCTGCTGCTGTCCGAGCCTTTCGTGTGCTGCCTGCCCTCGGGCCACGCGCTCGCGCGCAAGCGCGTGCTGGCGCCGGCCGACCTGCGCAACCAGCCCTTCGTGCTGTTCTCGCGCGAGGCCTCGCCCGACTACCACGAGCGCATCCTGTCGATCTGCGCCGACGCCGGCTTCCTGCCCGAGGTGCGGCACGAGGTGCGCCACTGGCTCGCGGTGGTCTCGCTGGTGTCGCAGGGCATGGGCGTGGCACTGGTGCCGCAGGCCATGCGGCATTCGGCCCTGCGCGGCGCGGTGTTCCGGCCGCTCGACCGCGCGGTGGCGCAATCGGAGGCGCATGGCGTGTGGCGCAGCGGGCCGCCGAACGTGCTGGCCGAACGGCTGCTGCAGGGCGTGGCCAACGTGCAACCGGCCGCCGCCGGGCCGCCCCAAGGCGACCGGGCCTCCCCCTCGGGGGGTGGAGAATTACACGCAGCGAAGCGAAGTGAAAAGCCGGGGGGCTGACATTTCTAGGCGTAGAGCGGCTCTTCGGCCATCTGCTCGCACTGCTCCTGCAGCACGAGGATCTGGCCCTTCCAGTAGTCGCTGGAGCCGAACCACGGGAAGTTGATCGGGAAGATCGGGTCTTCCCAGCGGCGCGCGAGCCAGGCGCTGTAATGGATGAGCCGCAGGGTGCGCAGCGGCTCGATCAGCGCGAGCTCGCGGCGGTCGAATTCGCGGAACTGCTCGTAGCCGTCGAGCAGCCCCGAGAGCTGCGCGGTGCGCTGCGCGCGCTCGCCCGACAGCAGCATCCACAAGTCCTGCACCGCGAAGCCGGTGCGCGCATCGTCCAGGTCGACGAAGTGCGGCCCGCCGCCGGGGCGGTCAGTGGGGGTCCAAAGGATGTTGCCGGGATGCACGTCGCCGTGCAGGCGCAGCTTGCGCGGCTTGAAATCGGAGGCCGGGGCGCTCACCGCCAGTGCCGTGGCGGCAATCATGTCCAGTGCTTCGTTGCRGGCCTTTTCCCAGTCGCGCTGCACGTCGAGCGGCACCTTGTCGTTGGCCAGCAGCCAGTCGCGCGAGGCGATGCCGAAGGTCTGCAGGTCGAGCGCGGGCCGGGCCTCGAAGGGCCGTGCGCTGCCCACCGTGTGGATGCGCGCGAGAAAGCGGCCGACCCACTCGAGCACTTCGAAATCGTCGAGCTCCGGCGCGCGGCCGCCGCGGTAGGGGCTCACGCTGAAGGCGAAGCCGCCGTGGCGGTGCAGCGTGCTGCCGTCGAAGGCCAGCGGTGCCACGGCGGGCACTTCGGCCGCCGCCAGTTCGAGCGAGAAGCCGTGCTCTTCGAGGATCTCGGCTTCGCTCCAGCGCTCGGGGCGGTAGAACTTGACCACCACCGCACTGCGGTCTTCCAGGTAGACCTGGTAGACCCGGTTCTCGTACGAGTTCAGGCCCGTGAGCCGGCCATCGCCGTGCAGGCCGAGCGTTGCCAGGGCGTCCAGCACCACATCGGGCGTGAGGTTCTCGTAGGGATGGGTATTCGCGGGCGCAGCGGGGGAAAGGGTCATGCGGCGATTGTCGCTACCCCGGCGCCCGGAATGTCAGAGGCCGCCCGGTTGTTTGTAAAGCGAAAGGACATGGCCGATGCGCGGGTCGCCCTTGCCGGCCAGCACCTGCGCATAGGCGGCCTGCACCGCTTCGCCGCCGTGGTGGTGCTCGGCGCGCAGCCAGGGGTTCTTCGCGTCGGTCACGCTCGCCAGGAAGTGGTGCCAGGCGGCCACCATGCGCCGGCCGAATTCGTCGGCGCCCCATTCGGCGGTGCGCTTCTTGATCTGCGCCGGCGCAAAGAACAGCGTGGCGCGCGGACCGGCCAGGTCCTTGCCCGCGCCCTTGGCCGCGAGCTGCTCCACGTGCGTGCCGCCGATCGAGCAGCTGTACTTGAGGTTGGAAAAACGCGTGTGGATCGCGTTGCGCAGCCCGGCGTTGCCCGCAAAGTCCACATAGACGCAGGGCGTGGCGGCCGCGATGTCGTCGAGCGCGTCGTAGCTCAGCACGCGGTGGTAGCAGCCCAGGCTTTCGCAGAAGGCCACGTTGGCGGCGGAGGTCAGGCCGATCACCTCGACGCCTTCGCGCTGGTGCAGCTGGAAGGCGGTGCCGTAGGCCGTCTTGCTCGATGCGCTCGACAGCAGCATGGTGTTGGCGCCGAAGAAATCGTTGTCGGCCATGAAGTCGTCGATCAGCCACGAGGTGATGAACAGCGGGCGCAGCAGCGCCTGCACGTCCTCGGTGTCCGCGGTGTAGAGCGGATCGGCGTTGCAGCGGAAGTACTGGTTGTAGACCGCGGGCAGCTCGGCACGGTGCGCGGCGGCGTCGGTAAAACGCCCGGGCGAGAGGCGGTCGGGGCTCAGCACAGCGCCCGACGACATCGGCCAGTAGCCGTAGAGCCGCTCGCCCGCCGCCACGCCCGGGTGCAGCGACTGCACCACGCTGGCAAAGCCCCACACCGGGATGCTGCCCCAGCCTTCTTCCGTGGACGGAAAGAACTGCCAGTAGCTCATCGCATCGCCGAAGGCGGCGTAGGTGATGTTGTTGGAGGTGAGCGCAAAGCTGTCGATGCGCACGCGCACCTGGCCGTCGGCCAGCGGCTGGTCGGTGGCCGTGTGCAGTTGCGTGGTGGCGAGTTCGCCCTTGCGGACCAGGAAGCTGGTGGTGGTGCTCATGGTGTGGATCTCCATGGTGGTGGTGTGAGTTGCGCGGGATGGCGCGTGCTGCAGCCACATTAGCCAAGCTCGATGAAAGGCGCTATCGCGTTTCCCTGTTCCGCGTCACCCGCGGGACAACGCCGGCCATGAAAAAGAAAAAGCGCCCCGGCTTGTGGCCGGGACGCTCTTCTTTTTTTAACCCCTTGCGCAGGGGGCGGAATCAGGCGATCGAGAG
>NZ_JBFTPJ010000088.1:0-10306 GCF_056398445.1 Variovorax sp. 01T439_2 | reverse complement strand
GAAGTACTGCCCGCGCGTGGTGGCGCTGAACCAGGGCCAGGTGGTGTTCGACGGGCCTTCCTCGGCGCTGACGCCGGCGCTGCTGCGCGACCTGTATGGCGTGCAGGCCGACGAGCTGCTGCGGCCCGCCGCGCCGGCCTCGGCGCCCGAAGGCGCCAACGTGCACGTGCTGAACCCTGCTGCTCCCGTGTCGTGGGCGGCGCAAGCCGCGTAGCCCGCGACGAACACATCTTTCCACCCTTTCAATTCTCCTGGAGCCATCCATGATCAAGAAACTCATTGCCGCCACCGTGCTGGGCCTCGGCCTTGCCGGCGCGTCCCCCGCGCAGGACATCAACTTCGGCATCATCTCGACCGAGGCGACGCAGAACTTGAAGGGCGACTGGCAGCCGCTGATCGACGACATGAGCCGCCAGACCGGCCTCAAGGTCACGGCCTTCTTCGCGCCCGACTACGCCGGCATCATCGAAGGCATGCGCTTCAACAAGGTGCACATCGGCTGGTTCGGCAACAAGTCGGCCATGGAAGCGGTCGACCGCGCGGGCGGCGAGGTGTTCGCGCAGATGGTCAACGCGGACGGCACGCAGGGCTACTACTCGCACCTGATCGTGAACCGCGAGAGCCCGCTCAACACGCTCGACGACGTGCTCAAGAACGCCAAGAACCTGAGCTTCGGCAACGGCGATCCCAACTCGACCTCGGGCTACCTGGTGCCGGGCTTCTACGTCTTCGCGCAGAACAAGCTCGATGCCAAGTCGATCTTCAAGGTGACGCGCAGCGCCAACCACGAGACCAACGCGCTGGCCGTGGCCAACAAGCAGGTCGACGTGGCCACCAACAACAGCGAGAACCTCGAGAAGGTGAAGGAGCGCTTCCCCGAGAAGTTCAAGGACATCAAGATCGTCTGGACCTCGCCACTGATTCCGCTCGACCCGCTCGTCATGCGCAAGGACCTGCCCGAGGCGACCAAGGCCAAGCTGCGCAACTTCTTCTACAACTACGCCAAGTCCGATCCGCGCGAGAAGGAGATCGTCATGAAGATCTCGAAGCTCTCGGGCTTCAAGGAATCGAGCGACAAGCAGCTGCTGCCGATCCGCCAGCTTGACCTGTTCGGCCAGCGCACCAAGATCGAGGCCGACGCCGTGCTCGGCGACGCCGACAAGAAGGCCAGGCTGGCCGACATCGACAAGAAGCTGGCCGCGCTGAACTGAGCGCCCGCCACTTTTCTTTGCCGCTGCACTCTGCTGTGTCCGCCATGCAACCCACGGTCCATATCGCCCGCCCGAGCCTGGCGCCTGCGGCGTCCGCCGCGCCCAAGCGCAGCCTCGCCTGGCAGCTCTCGTGGGCGGGCCTGCTTATCTTGCTGGCCGCGTCCTGGAAGGGCGCCGACATGCGTCCGTTCGAACTCTGGCGCGATTCCGGCAACATGGCCACCTACGCGGCCGAGTTCTTTCCGCCGAACTTCACGCAGTGGCGCATGTACCTGCAGGAGATGGTCGTCACCTTGCAGATCGCGCTGTGGGGCACGGCGCTGGCCGTGSTCRYCGCCGTGCCGCTTGCGCTGCTGGCTTCCGCCAACATCGTGCCCTGGTGGATCTACCAGCCGATGCGCCGCCTCATGGACAGCTGCCGCGCCATCAACGAGATGGTGTTTGCGATGCTGTTCGTGGTGGCCGTGGGCCTGGGCCCTTTCGCCGGCGTGCTGGCGCTGTGGGTGCATACCACCGGCGTGCTGGCCAAGCTGTTCGCCGAAGCGGTGGAAGCCATCGACCCGCAGCCGGTGGAAGGCATCCGCTCCACGGGCGCCAGCGCGCTGCACGAGATCGTCTACGGCGTGCTGCCACAGGTGATGCCGCTGTGGATTTCGTATGCGCTGTACCGCTTCGRGTCGAACGTGCGCTCTGCCTCCGTGGTGGGCATGGTGGGCGCGGGCGGCATCGGCGTGGTGCTGTGGGAAATCATCCGTGGCTTCCAGTACGCCGAGACCTGCGCGGTGATGCTGATCATCGTGGTGAGCGTGAGCGCCATCGACCTGGCGTCGGCGCGCATCCGCAAGTTCCTGATCTGAGCTGAGGGCGCGGGCTGGGCGGAGGATCGGGCCGAGGCAGAATCCGGCGAGGACTTCCGCACGCACATGAACACCCCGACATCACCCGCCATCCTCCAGGTCCACGACCTGGGCTTTGCCTACCCGGGCCAGCCCGCACTCGCATCCGGCTGGTGCGCATCGGTGGGCGAGGGCGTCACGCTGCTGTATGGCGACACGGGCAGCGGAAAGTCAACCCTGCTGCGCGTGATCGCGGGCGCGCTGCCTCCGGCTTCCGGAAGGCTGACGCTCGCGGGCGCGCGGCTCGATGCAGAGCCCGAGGCCTACAAGCGCAACGTGTTCTTCTGCGACCCGGCCGCCGAAGCCTTCGACCAGCTCACCGCGCGTGCATGCACCGCCACGCTGAGCGAAGGTGATGCGGGCTTCGATGCGGCGCTGTGGCAGGTGCTGGTCGAGGGTTTCTCGCTGGTGCCGCACATCGACAAGCCGATGTACATGCTCTCCACCGGATCGAAGCGCAAGGTGGGTCTGGCGGCCGCGCTGGCTTCGGGCCGCGCGCTGGTGCTGCTCGACGAACCCGAAGGCGCGCTCGATGCGCGGTCGATCGGGTGCCTGTGGAAGGCCGTCGCATCGCGGGCCGGGCGTGCGGGTCACGCGATCGTCGTTGCGAGCAGCGCGCGGCTCGACCACGTTCCGCAGGTTCCGCTCGCCGGGTGCATCGAGTTGCCGCTTGGTTGACGGGCCAGTCCGGAAGGCTCRTTCCGGAGCGCCGACTCCCGAGCCATCGTCGTCGGCGAAAGCGCAGGCCAGCGCTCGCGCTCAGCGCCGATACGGATTGTGGGGGCGGCGGTCGTAGCGATCGGGCACGCCGTCGCGGTCGCTGTCGCGGCGCGCATGGCGGTAGTCGGCGCGGTGGCCATGACGATAGTCGGCATGGCGGTCGTGGCCGTGCCGTATCACGTGCCGCGGCGGGGGCGGCGGAACAACGACCACGTGCGGGCGATAGCCGTGGTCTCCAAGGTGCGGCTGCGCTTGCGCAGGAGCACTCAGGGCGGCCAGAGAGAGCAGGGTGGCCGCAGCCAATGCGAGGGACAACTTCTTCATTGCAACTCCTTCGAGTCGTTGTATTCAGGAGTTCCCATGCTGAGGGCGCCATGTGAAGGGCCGGTAAGGCTGCGGCGAATTTCCGATGAACTTTCTTGCGGGGCATTGCGGCATGCGCAGGCGCCGCCTCCCTAGACAGGCGGCATCCCCTTCAGCGCCCTCGCGGAGCGGGCGAGCCCTTCGAGGATCCGGCCCGACACCGCGGCCGGAAAGTGCGCGGGCAAGCGCGCAGCGGTCCGATCGATCACGCCGGGCGTTGCCGCCAGCACGCGCTGGATGATGTTCTCGGCGTCCGGGCCGTAGTGGCACTTCTGTGCCATGGCGTTGAAGTGGCGCCGCTGGATGGTCTTGAAGTGGTAGTGCCTGCTCTTGCCGGACAAGGCCATCGCGAGCTTGGCCTCGTGCCTGGAAAACTGGTTCGGGCCGTTGCCTTCCAGGGGCCAGATGGACATCACGTCGTAGAGGGGCGTCAGCCTGTAGCGGCCCATCGGGAGCCAGGCGATGCTGAAGTTCTTGGCATGCCCGTCGGGCGCGCCCAGCATCCAGAAGAGCAGCTGCGCGGTGAGGAGCGTTGCCAGGTCTTCCTGGGCGTTGACTGAGTTGCGCAGCACGTCGGCGAGGTCGGTCATTCCCGGTCCGCCGTCCGCTTCGTATTTCAGGTGCGAGGGCTTGCCGAGGGCCTGGCAGAAGTCTTCCTGCGGCAGGCGCAGCCACCAGTTTCCGGAGGAGTGCAGCCGGCGGTCGAAGCGCTCGACGGCCAGCACCTTCTGCGAACCGAACCGGAGCATCGCGGTGCGGGGCACGGGAAGGCCGTACGCCTGGAGGATGTTCAGGCAGAGCCACTCGTTCTCCACCGAGGTGCTGAAGTCGGCCTTGCGATGGCCGACCAGGCCCAAGGGCAGCTTCAGGATATGCGTGGTGGGGGTCGAGCCCTGCGGGCGCAGCCACTGGCCCTCGTGCCACAGAAGCGCGGTTTTCTCCTGGGCGCCGGCCAGCGAGATGCGCAGTTCGTCGCCAGGCACGGCCTGCGCGGCGAACCTGCCCGGATCGACCGTCTGCAGCAGCAGCCGCTCGACGCCGGCTTCGCTCATCRGTTCGCCCTCGATGCGTTCCACATCGGCCGGGCTGGCGTTCTCTCCCAGCAGCTGGATGGCGCCCACGCAATCCCTGCCGATTGCCTGCAGCAGGTCGAAGGCCTGCGTTGTCTGCGTGCCGAAGCGGCTCGCGATGCGCTGGCGTATGGGCAGGCTGTCCGGCAGCAGGTTGTCGAAGTAGTTGCTGACGACAGCGCCCTTGTGGGTGAAGCCGCGCACCAGCGGCAACGAAAGCGAGAGCGGGCGCCCGGCGGGCGAATCGGCCCAGGCATCGTCATAGCGCAGTTCGTCCGCCCCGTGCGCGGGAATGCGCCAGCTGCCGACCCGTTCACCGTTGGCCCAGATGGAAAGGGCCTGCAGGCCCCGTGTGCGCGCCATGCTCACCACTCCTGGGAAGCTGCCTGGCTGCCGGTGGGCGCGGGCTTCCTGGAGCCCACCACCATCTCGAGGCCCAGCACGCCGAAGATGGCCAGCAGCTGCTCCAGGCTCAGCGAGCCAGGGTTGAGTTCCATGTGGGACATCCGGCTCTGGCTGATGCCGAGCCGCTCGGCCAGCTTGACCTGCGAAATGCCCGCTTCCTTGCGCGCGGCCTTGAGCAGCGCGCCGAGCTGGGAGGGAACCGAAAGGACCTGCTGCATGTGAATACCAATGAGGTTGGTATCCTGAGATTACCTATGTCATGGGTATTTGTCAAAAACCCATCACATGGGTAATCTCGCAAATACCCATGCGATGGGTATCCGGCCGGAGCGCGGCCGCCCTCGAAATCCTACCGGCCCAGGAACTCGATCGCCTTGGGCACGAAGTCCGCATGGAACTGGAACAGGCCGCCGTGGCCGGCATCGGGGTAGATGATCAGCGTGCTGTTCGGAAGCCGCCGCGCCAGTTCGTGCGAGTTCGCGGTCGGGACCATCCGGTCGTCGTCGCCGTTGACGACGAGCACGGGCTGCTTGACCACCGAAAGGTCGGCCGGGCGTTTGCGGCCCCAGGCCTTCACCGCCCGCAATTGCGCCAGGTACGCGGCGATCGTGATCTCCTTGTCGCGGTTCTCGGTGCGTTCCTTCAATCGCGCGAGAAAGGCCTTGCCGGCTTCGATGCCGCCCGGCGTGCGCGTGAAGAACAGGAACTGCTTGGGGTCCTGGCCGGTGAAGAGGCCGCGCAGCAGGTCCCAGTGCGCGACCCTCGCCACCGTGCTGATGCCCTCGCCGCCCGCGGGGCCGGTGGCTGCGAGGATCATCTTGCGCACGAGCTGCGGCGCCTTCAGCACGATGTCCTGGGCGATCATTCCGCCCATCGAAAGGCCGAAGAGATCGACCTGCGCGAAGCCCATCGCCTCGATGAAGGCGATGGCGTCGCTGGCCATCTGCTCCACCGAATCGGACGGCGAACCGCTGGATGCGCCGACGCCGCGGTTGTCGAAGGCGACCACGTGGTGCCTTGCCGCGATGCCGTCCATGATGCGCGGGTCCCAGTTGTCCAGGACGGCGGCCAGGTGCACGAGAAACACCACCGGTGTCCCGCCATGGTGCGCGCCCAGCTCCCGGTACGCAAAATCCACGCCCCCGGCGGAGATGGATTTCGTTGGAACGTCCGCCCAGCGGTGCACTCAGGCCACCTGCGGAAGGTAGCTGGGCCTGGGCGCCGTCATCCCTTGCTTGACCTGCTGCGTGAGCTCGTCGGCCAGCACCTCGTCGAGGCCCGACTCGAGCCCGTCGAGCGCACGCTTCACGATGTCTTCAGGGCTCGTCTTCGGCACATCGAAGCCGCGCGTGAGATCGGTATCGACATAGCCCATGTGCAGCGCCAGCACCTGCGTCTTCTGCGCCAACAGTTCGCTGCGCAGGGCATTGGTAAGCGACCACGCGGCCGACTTGCTGGCCGAATAGGCCGCCAGCTCGCCGCCGTTCACCCACGAGGCAATCGACAGGACGTTGAGCAGCGCGCCGCCRCCATTGGCCTTGAGAATGGGCGCGAAGGCCTTGCTCATGCGCAGCACGGCAAAGAAATTGGTTTCGAAGATTTGCCGTGCGACCTCTTCGCTGTCGGCCGCGAGAAAGCCGCCCGCCTGGGCAATGCCGGCGTTGTTGACCACCAGCGTCACATCGGACGCCAGCGCCGCGGCAGCCGCCACGTCTTGCGGATTGTTGACGTCCAGGCGCAGCGCCTGGACGCCGGCCTGGGTCACGGTTTCAGGGTTGCGGGCGCCCACGTAAACCTTGCGGGCGCCGCGGGCCAGCAGCTCACGCGCGAATGCCAGGCCGATGCCGCGATTGGCGCCCGTGACGAGAGCGACGGAATTTTCGATCTTCATGAGGAATCTCCGGGAAAAGAAGGGAACGGGAAATGAACAAGGCTCACTTGAGCTTGACGACGACCTTGCCCTTGGCGCGGCCCGCTTCGACATAGGCCAGGGCTTCGTTGGTGGATTCGAACGGGAACACGCGGTCCATCACGGGCCGGATGGCACCGGCCTCGATCAAGCGCGTGATCTCGCGCAGCTGGGTACCGTTCGCCCTCATGAAGAGGAACGAGTAATCGACGCCGCGGTTTCCGGCCCGGCGCCTGATGCCCGAACTCAAAAGCCGCATGGCCAGCTTCACGAAACCAGGCGCGCCGCTCTGCTTGGCGAATGCCGGGTCGGGCGGTCCGGAGATGGAGATGAGCTTGCCGCCGCGCTTGAGCACGCGCAGGGACTTCTCGAGCGTCTTGCCGTCCTGGCTGTTCAGGACCACGTCGTAGTCGCGCAGCACATCCTCGAAGTCCTGCGTGCGGTAGTCGATGACGACGTCCGCGCCCAGGCTCTTCACCAGCGCGGCATTGGCCGCGCTCGTCGTGGTGGCGACGGTGGCGCCCAGGTGCTTGGCCAGCTGGATGGCCAAGGTGCCCACGCCGCCGGAGCCCGCCTGGATGAAGACCTTCTGGCCCTTCTTGAGCCCCGCCTTCTCGACCAGTGCCTGCCACACCGTCAGGGCCACCAGCGGAATGGACGCGGCTTCTTCCATCGTGAGGCCCTGCGGCTTGGGCGCGAGCGATGCCTCCTTGACCGCAACAAACTCGGCGAAGGTGCCGATCCGGAAATCGTCGGCCCGCGCATAGACCTCGTCGCCCGGCTTGAACTGCCGCACGCGCGCGCCGACCTTGGCCACGACGCCGGCCACGTCATGCCCCAGCACGAGGGGCAGGCGGTACGGCAGGATGAGCTTGAACTCGCCGTTCCTGATCTTGGCGTCCAGCAGGTTCAGGCCCGCGGCATGCACCTCGACCAGGACCTCGTCGTCGCGCAGCTCCGGCGTCGGCATGTCGGCCGGCCGCAGTGCGGCTTTCTTGCCGTATCGATCGAGAACAAATGCTTTCATGGTCTTCCTTGTTACTGGCGTATCCAGGTCTGTGAACGGCCCAGCATCGGCACACCGATGTAGCCGCGCACGCTGAGCTTCTTGCCGTTGTCGGTCAGGCGCACGGTGCTGCGGTAGACCTTGCCGTTGTCGGGGTCGAGGATCTGGCCGCCGGCGTATTCGCCGCCTTCCTTGGCGAGGCCGCTGAGGATCACCAGCCCGACGACCGGTGCGTTCCTGTTGGCGCCTTCGCACTTTTCACAGGTCGGGTTCGGGTCTTCGTTCGGCGCCGGGAACACCTTCTCGATCTTTCCCTGGAGGACGCCGTTCGATTCGGTGAGGCGGATCAGCGCCCGCGGCTTGCCGCTGACGTCGTCGACGTTCTTCCACAGGCCAACGGGCGATGTCTCGTCCGCCCGGGCCGGCAGCGCCGTGAGCGCAGCGGCCGCGGCGAGGCCCTGGAACGCGAGTGCGAAAAGGAGCGGAAGCGCGCGCGCCTTGCCGGCAGGGTTTTGCTTGTGTCGCATGATGTTCATCATATTTATGGGCGAGCAAAAAGGGATTCGTGCCGCGGCGGATTCAGGCCGGCGTCAAATGCTTCAGCGCAGCCTCGCACAGGCTGGCCGACAGCGCCGGCTCGTCGACCGCGCGCGCGAGCAGCAAGGTGCCGACCATGGTGGCAACGGTCACGACTGCGCGTTCATGCGCAGCGGGCTGGCCCCAGTCGGGCGACTGGCGCGCGACGAGGTCGATCATTTCCTTGAGGTGGCGGGTGGTCACGCGCCGCACTTCGGCGGCCTGGCGCGGCGTTTCCGAGCCCAGCGCGGCCAGCGGGCACCCCATCTCCGCATGCGCCACATGTTCCGGCGAAAGGTAGGCACGCAGCATGGCGGGCAGGGCCTGCCCGGAGGGCTCGTCGGAAGCGGCCTTGGCGGCGGCCGCGGCCGATTCGGTACAGGCCCGGCCCGCGGCTTCGGCCAGCATGGCTTCGCGCGAGGGGAAATGGGCGTAGAAGGCGCCATGGGTCAGGCCGGCTTCCTTCATGATGTCGGCCACGCCGGTGCCGTCGTAGCCGCTGCGGCGGATCRCACGGGCAGCCACGGACAGGATGCGCTCGTGCGAGGCCTCCTTGGCCGCTGCCCTGACGCTGTGCTTTGTGTTTCGCATGATGCGTATCATACATCTTATGCGGCCACGGCGCCAGCAGGGCTGTTGCGGCAGAGCGTTCCTGGGCGCCGCCGTGCAGGCGCCGAGGCGGTCTCGTCAGAGCTTGATGCCCGCGCCCTTGACTGTCGGGCCCAGCACGTTCACCTGCTCCTTCACGAAGCCGTTGAACATGGCGACGGTCTCGGGCTTGGCCACGATGCCCAGATCGGTGAGCTTCTTCTGGATCTCGGGCATCACCAGCACCTCGTTGCAGGCCGCGTTGAGCCGCGCCACCACGTCCTCCGGCAGCCTGGCCGGGCCGGACAGGCCGAAGAAGTTCTCCAGCACCAGCTTCGGCTGCTTGAGCTCGGCGATGCTCGGCACGTCCGGCATCAGCGGCGAGCGCTGGGTGCCGGTCACGGCCAGGGGCACCAGCTGTCCGCTCTTGAAGAAGGGGACGTAGGCGGTGATGACGTCGATCCCCACCGGAATGGTGTTGGCGATCAGGTCGGTGGTCATCGGCGCGCCGCCGCGGTAGGGCACGTGCACCATGTTGATCCCGGTGATCTTCTTGAGCAGCTCGCCGTGGATGTGGCCGATCGAACCGGGGCCGCCCGAGCCGAAGTCCATGCGGCCATCCTTGCGTCCGGCCGCCTCGAAGTCCGCATAGCTCCTGAAGCCCGAGGGCTTGCTGGCCATGATGACCAGCGGCGCGGCGCCCAGGTAGGCGATGTGGCTGAAGCCCGCCACCGGATCGTAGGGCTGCTTGTCGAGCGTGAAGGGGCCGAGCGCGATCGGCGTGGTGTTCGAGAGCATCAGCGTGTAGCCGTCGGGCGCGGCCGCGGCCACCTGTGCGCCGCCGATGGTGCCGCCCGCGCCGGGCTTGTTGTCCACGACCACCGGCTGCCCCAGCTTCTTCGACAGCTGTTCCGCGAGCAGGCGCGCGAGCACGTCGCTGGAGCCGCCCGGCGGAAAGGTCACGATGATCTTGATCGGCTTGTCGGGCCATTGCGCGAAGGCGGGCAGGGCGAGCGAGGCGGCGCCTGCCGCGAGCATGTGCAGCGCAGTGCGGCGGGTGGAGCGAAAGCTGGTGGTGGTCATGGCGTTGTTCTCTGCGGGCGGTGGGGGGAAACCACCGGATAGCAGGAACCGGGCCCGGCGCGGAAAGCCGCAATCCCGCCAAACTTGTTACTCCCGCGGCGGGGTGGGCGGTGCCAAACTTTTCTTCTCGCCCAACCAGGAGATTCAAGCCATGACGACTTCCACCGAGAACGGAAAGAAGGGCACCGCGCCCGCCATGCACACCCCACCGGTCGTTTCGCCCGAGGCGTGGGAAGCGGCCCGCGAGCAGCTGCTCGTGAAGGAAAAGGCCCAGACCCGAGCGCGCGACGCGCTGGCCGCCGAGCGCCGGCGCATGCCGTGGATGGCCGTGGAAAAAACCTATGCCTTCGAAGGACCCGCGGGCAAGGTCGGCCTGCCCGAGCTGTTCGACGGCCGGCGCCAGCTGATCGTCTACCGCGCCTTCTTCGAGCCCGGCGTGTTCGGCTGGCCCGACCACGCCTGCCGCGGCTGCTCCATGG
>NZ_JBFTPJ010000087.1:0-14773 GCF_056398445.1 Variovorax sp. 01T439_2 | reverse complement strand
GCCTGGCCGCGCTGATGCTGGCCTCGGGCGCCGGACTGGTGTGCTGCGTGACCTACATCTGGTTCTCGGCACCCGACCTGGCGCTGACGCAGCTCGTGGTGGAGGCCGTGACCACGGTGCTGATCCTGCTGGGCCTGCGCTGGCTGCCGATGCGCAGCAAGGACGCGGTCCAGCCAGCGCGCGCCAGGCTGCGCCCCTGGGGCCGGCGCGGGCGCGACCTGCTGGTGGCGGCCGGCGTCGGCAGCGGCATGGCGGCGCTCGCGTGGCTCATGATGACGCGGCCGTTTCCGCAAAGCATCTCGCCCTTCTTTCTCGAGCATGCGCTGGCCGAGGGCGGCGGCACCAACGTGGTCAACGTGATGCTGGTCGACTTCCGCGGCTTCGACACCTTCGGCGAGATCACCGTGCTGGGCGTGGTGGCGCTCACGGTCTATGCACTGCTGCGCCGCTTCCGGCCGGCGCGCGAATCGATGGCCCTGCCGGTGCAGCAGCGCGCGCAGGCCGACGATGGCAGCAGCGACCTGCTGAACCCGCGCCTGGCCAAGGACACGGCCGTGGGCTACCTGATGGTGCCGGCCGTGCTGGTGCGGCTGCTGCTGCCGCTCGCGGTGCTGGTGTCGGTCTATTTCTTCATGCGCGGGCACAACGCACCCGGCGGCGGCTTCGTCGCGGGGCTGGTGATGTCGGTGGCACTGGTGTTGCAGTTCATCGTCTCAGGCACCGAGTGGGTGGAAGAGCACCTGCGCATCTATCCGCGCCGCTGGATCGCCGCCGGCCTGCTGCTCGCGCTGGCCACGGGCAGCGGCGCGGTGCTGTTCGGCTATCCGTTCCTGACCACCCACACCGCGCACCTGCATCTTCCCGTGCTGGGCGAGCTGCACGTGCCGAGCGCCCTGTTCTTCGACATCGGCGTGTTCGCGCTGGTGCTGGGCGCCACCATGCTGATCCTCACCGCGCTGGCCCACCAGTCGGTGCGCAGCCACCGCTGGGCCGACGAGCAGCGCGAGAAGGAAGCCGAAGCCGCTGCGGCCGCCGTCGCCATGCCGGAAGGAGCGCGCTGATGGAGATCGTGCTCGCACTGGCCATCGGCGTACTCACCGGCTCGGGGGTGTACCTGCTGCTGCGGCCCCGCACCTTCCAGGTGATCATGGGCCTCACGCTCATCTCGTACGCGGTCAACCTGTTCATCTTCAGCATGGGGCGGCTCAAGCTCGACAGCGAACCGGTGCTGGTCCATGGCATCACCGCCACGCTGGCCAACACCGCCGACCCGATGCCGCAGGCGCTGGTGCTGACGGCGATCGTCATCGGCTTTGCGATGACGGCGCTGTTCCTCGTGGTGCTGCTGGCCTCGCGCGGCCTCACCGGCACCGACCACGTGGACGGCGAAGAGCGGCAGGAGGCAGCGGAGTGACGGGGCAACTGGTCCAGCTGCTCGACCGGCTGCTCGAGTTCAGCATGCCGCACCTCGTCGCGGTGCCGATCCTGGTGCCGCTGCTCACGGCCGCACTGATGCTGCTGCTGGGCGAAAGCCGGCGCCGCACCAAGTCGGCGTTGAGCGTGGTCTCGGGCCTGGTGGGCCTGCTGGCGGCGCTGGCGCTGCTGCGCTGGGTGAACGCGCCCGAGACCGGCGACGGCCCCGGCTCGGTCGGCGTCTACCTGCCGGGCAACTGGCGCGCGCCCTTCGGCATCGTGCTGGTGGCCGACCGGTTGTCGACCATGATGGTGGCGCTCACGGGCGTGGTCGCCTTTGCGGCCTCGATCTATTCCACTTCGCGCTGGGACCGCGCCGGCGTGCATTTCCATCCGCTGCTGCAGCTGCAGCTCATGGGCCTGAACGGCGCCTTCCTCACGGGCGACCTGTTCAACCTGTTCGTCTTCTTCGAGGTGATGCTCGCGGCCTCCTACGGCCTGCTGCTGCATGGCTCGGGCCGGCTGCGGGTGCAGGCGGGACTGCACTACATCGCCATCAACCTGGCCGCCTCGTCGCTCTTCCTGATCGGCGCGGCGCTGCTCTACGGCGCGACCGGCACGCTCAACATGGCCGACCTCGGCATGCGCATCGCGCAGCTCGCGCCGGCCGACCGCGGCCTCGTGCATGCGGCGGCCGCCATCCTGGCAACGGCGTTCTTCGCCAAGGCCGGCGCCTGGCCGCTCAACTTCTGGCTGGTGCCGGCCTACAGCGCGGCAGTGTCGCCGGTGGGTGCCGTGTTCGCGCTCCTGACCAAGCTCGGCGTCTACACATTGCTGCGGCTGTGGACGCTGCTCTTCGCGCCGGATGCCGGCAGCTCGGCGGCGTTCGGGCAATCCGCGCTCCTCGCGAT
This sequence comes from Variovorax sp. 01T439_2, assembly GCF_056398445.1. NCBI lineage: Bacteria > Pseudomonadati > Pseudomonadota > Betaproteobacteria > Burkholderiales > Comamonadaceae > Variovorax > Variovorax sp. 01T439_2. The sequence continues at coordinate 12,449 of NZ_JBFTPJ010000087.1, read as the reverse complement.
CGGGCTCGCGACGCTGTTCGCGGGTGCCATCGGCATCGTGGGCACGCAGCGGCTCTCCAACCTCGCGGGCTTCAGCGTGCTGGTGTCGGCGGGCACGCTGCTCGCGGCCATCGGGCTGGGGGAGCCGGCCGTGTGGGCCGGCGCGCTCTACTACCTGCTGAGCTCGACGCTGGCCGTGAGCGCCTTCTTCCTGCTGACCGACATGATCGAGCGCTGGCGCAATGCCGGCATGAGCGTGGCGCCGCACGAGAAGGCCGGCAATGCGCCTTTCCTCGCCGAAGACCTGCGCGTGCTCGACGACGTGAACCTCGACGACGAGGCGCAGGCGCTCTACGGCCGCGCCATTCCGGCCGGCGTGGCCTTCCTGGGGCTGAGCTTCATCGGCTGCACGCTGCTGCTCGCGGGCCTGCCGCCGCTGTCGGGCTTCGTGGGCAAGTTCGCGATGCTGTCGGGCGCGTTTTCCACCGGCGGCACCTCGGTGCCCGCATGGATCTTCCTGGCGCTGCTGGTGGTGTCGGGCCTGCTCGCGCTGATTGCGCTGAGCCGCACCGGCATGCGCCACTTCTGGACCCAGCCGCATCCCACCATGCCGGCCCTGCCCGCGCTCGAGGTGCTGCCCGTGGCCGGATTGCTCGCGGCCAGCGTGGCGCTCACGGTCTGGGCCGGCCCGGTCATGCRCCACGCCATCACCACCGCCGAAGGGCTGCGCACGCCCACCGCCTACCGAAATGCCGTGATGGGCGCACGGCAGGTGCCCAACCCCGCGGCCCCCGCGAAAGGCCCGGCACCATGAAGCGCTGGCTTCCTTCGCCGCCGCTCTCGCTGGCGCTGTTTGCGGTGTGGCTGCTGCTCAACCAGTCGCTCGACGCCGCCACGCTGCTGTCGGCCGCGCTGCTGGCCATGGCGGTTCCGCTGCTCACCAAAGGCCTGCGGCCCGCCACCGTGCGCATGCGCAAGCCCTGGGTGGCGCTGCGGCTCGCGGGCCGGGCCGTGGCCGACATGCTGGAATCGGCGCTCTTCGTGGCACGGCGGCTGCTGACGCGCCGCAACTCGCGCATCGCCTCGCGGTTCATCAACGTGCCGCTGGACCTGCGCGACCCGAACGGGCTCGCGGTGCTGGCCATGATCATGTGCCTCACGCCCGGCACGGCCTGGGGCGAGATCGCGTTCGACAGCAGCACGCTGCTGATCCATGTGTTCGACGTCGACGACGAAGCCGCTTTCATCGCCATGATCAAGCAGCGCTATGAGCACCCCTTGATGGAGATCTTCGAATCATGACGCCTGTACTTTTCTGGGCCTTGAAATTCGCGCTGCTGCTGCTGGCGGTGGCCATGCTCTGCGCGCTGGCCCGGCTGCTGGTGGGCCCGAGCGCGCAGGACCGCGTGATGGCGCTGGACTGCCTCTACATCAACGGCATGCTGATGATGCTGGTGCTGGGCATCGTCTATGCGAGCAACGTGTACTTCGAAGCCGCGATGCTGACGGCGCTGTTCGGCTTCGTCGGGTCGACGGCCATGGCCAAGTTCCTCCTGCGCGGGGAGGTCATCGAATGACGGATTTCATCGTGGGGCCGCTGCCGCTGTGGGCGGAAATCGTCACCGCCGTGTTCGCGGTGCTCGGCGCGGCCTTTGCGGCCATCGGCTCCTTCGGCCTCGTGCGGCTGCCCACCTTTTTCCGCCGCATCCATGCGCCGACGCTCGGCGCCACGGTGGGCGTGTGGTGCATGACGATTGCCACCATCGTCTATTTCTCGGTGCAGGGCTTCAGCCTCTTCCTGCACGCCGTGCTGATCGTCCTGTTCATTGCGCTCACGGCGCCCATCACCACCATTTTCCTGATGCGCGCCGCGCTCTTCCGCGAACGGCAAAAGGGCGGCGACGTGCCGCCGGCGGCCAAGCCGGGCTGAAACCGGCGGCAGGGATCAGCTCATCGCGAGCTGCTGCATGCCCTTGGCGCGCGCCACTTCCATTTCGCGCGGAAGCGTCACCGCGTTCTTCACGGCCAGGATCTCGGCCATCACGCTCACGGCGATCTCGGGCGGCGTCTTGCTGCCGATGTAGATGCCGATGGGTCCGCGCAGCCGTGCGAGCGATTCCTCTGTCTGGCCGAAGTGCTCGATCGCTCTGCAGTGCCTCGAGCAGCGCAAGGTCGTCGAGCTTGGGGTCGTGCGTGAGCGCGACCACGCAGCTGCGGCGGTCGGGCTTGAAGGCCAGCACCGCGTCGTCGGGCATCTCGGTCGTGATCTCCACGCCGGCGAGCGTCCATGCGGTGCGGTATTCGGCGCGCGGGTCGCACAGCGTCACGGCAAAGCCGCTGAACTTGGCCATGGTCGCAAGGTATTCGGCCAGCTGGCCGGCGCCGATCAGCAGCATGCGGTATTCGGGGCCGAAGGTGTTGGTGAGCTCGGTGTCGTTCACCTTGAGCGCATCGGGCGCGGTGGCTTCGGCCAGCCGCACGGCACCGGTCGAAAGCGTGACGGTGCGCTGCATGAGCCGGCCTTGCTCCAGCTGGGCCACGAGCGTGTCGAGCAAGGCCGCGTCGGGGTCGTATTCGAGCAGCAGCTCCAGCGTGCCGCCGCAGGGCAGGCCGAAGCGGTGCGCCTCGTCGGCCGTGATGCCATACTTCACGAGCACGGGCGGCGCGCCCACGGGCACCTGTTCGCCGTTGCCGTGCGCATGGCTGTAGCGCGCGATCAGGTCGTCCTCGATGCAGCCGCCGGAGACCGAGCCCACCACCGCGCCATCGTCGGCCAGCGCCATGATCGAACCGACCGGCCGCGGCGACGAGCCCCAAGTGCGCACCACGGTCGTGAGCAGCGCGCGCTTGCCGGCGCGCCGCCAGTCGCGCAGCGTGCGCAGCACCATGACGTCGAGATTTTCCATCGCCCGGTCCCCTCCTAGCTGCTGGCGTCGCCCGGTGCGGCGGACGCGTCCTTGTCGTCCTTCTTGCCGAGGCCGATCTTCTTCATGAGGCCGGACATCATGCCGGCCTTTTCGGCGGGCACCTCGGCCGTTTCCTCGGCCGCGGCGGCCGGCGGCGGGCCGTAGCGGCTCTGCATCTCGGCCTCGAAGCGCTTGAAGAAGTCGTCGGCGGTCGACTTGGCGGCGCCATCGATGAGGCGCTGGCCCAGTTGGGCGATCTTGCCGCCGACCTGCGCCTGCACGGTGTAGTCGAGCTCGCAGCCGGCCGCGGCCGGCGCGGCTTCGGCGRCGCCGTCGAGCGGCCGCAGCGTCACGCTGGACGAGCCCTTGGCAAAGCCCGCCACGCCGCCCTGCCCCTCGAAGCTGAGCTTGTAGCCATCGGGCGCCACGATGTCGGACAGCGCGACCTTGCCGCTGAACTTGGCCGACACCGGACCGATCTTGACCGCCAGCGCCACGCTGTACTGGTTGTCGCCCGTGAGCTCGAACTTGTCGCAGCCGGGAATGCACTTCTTGAGCGTCTCGGGATCGTTGAGCGCTTCCCAGGCCTGTTGTTGGGTGACGCCGAGGCGGCGGTTGCCGAGCATTTCCATGGTGGTTTTCCTTTTTTTGCTTCCGTGAAGTCCCTAGCGCCCGGACCGCATGAGGGCGGCGAGGCTGCTGGCGAGCTGTTCGAGGGCACTGAGATTGTGGACCGCCAGCATCGCATCCGCATGCCGGTGCAGCACACTGGCCCCACGCGCCAAGGGGGCGTAGCCCTCGAAGCGCAGCAGCGGGTTGAGCCACAGCAGGCGGCGCGAATGGCGCTTGAGCCAGAGCAGCTCGCTTTCGAGCAGTGCCGGCTCGCCGGTGTCGAGCCCGTCGCTGATCACCAGCACCAGCGTGCGGCGGCCGGTCAGGCGGCGGGCATGCGCGCGGCGAAGCTCGGCCAGCGAACTGCCGAGCCGCGTGCCGCCCGCGAAATCGTCGATGGCCAGGCCGGCGGCCGCCAGCATGGCATCGGTGTCGGCCAGCCGGAAGGCCGGCGTGAGATCGGTCAGGCGCGTGCCGAAGGCGAACACGTCGCGCCGCCCGGCCCGCCGCGTCGACGCATGCAGAAAGGCCAGCAGCAGCCGCGCATAGCGCTCCATCGAGCCCGACACGTCGACCAGCACCAGCAGCGGCAAGGGCTGCTCGCGCCGGCTCAGCTTCGGCAGGCGAAGTATTTCGCCACCCGTGCGCGCCGCCTCGTGCAGCACGCCGGGCCAGTGCATGCGCGCATGCTGCGAACCTGCATCGTTGGCAGCACGCAACCGGCGCGACGGCAGCGAGGGAATGGGCAGGCTGACATCACGCGCGAGCCGCTCGACCAGCCGGTACTCGGACGCGCCAAGCGCATTGAAGTCGGCATGCTGCAGGCGCTGTCGGTCGCTCGATGTCATGGCGGCATCGAACTCGACCTCCTTGTCGGGCTTGGCGGCCACAACGGGCCTGGCGGGATCGCGCGGCGCCGTGAGGGCCTCGCGCACGCGCGGGCGACGCTTGGAGGGCTCGGCCTTGCCCTCGGCGCTCGGCAGCATCTGCGCGAGCAGCTTGTTGGCAAGTTCGGGGTCACGGAACCAGGCATCGAAGAGTTCGCGGAACACCATGCGGTCCTGCTCGCGGCTCACCATGACGGCTTCCATCGCGGCGCTCAGGTCGAGCCTGCTTTCCACGCCCACCAGCGTGGCCGCTTCGGCGGCCAGCGCAATGCGCATTGCATCGGTGCGGACGCCCGCGCGGCGCAGGGCGCGGCCGAAGGCCGTGATGTTGCCGGCCAGCTTGCCGCTGCGTACGTCGCCGAGTTGCTGGATGCCGGCCATGCGGGAGGCCTTGCGCTTCGGACGCGCTCAGGGCGCGACCGGCTCCTCGGGTTTCAGCAGGTCGGATGCCAGTTCGTGCGTGAGCGCCGCCACGTCGTCGCGCTGCTTGAACAGGATGCCGGCGGTGTCGACCACCACTTCGGGGTCGAGCTCGACGGTGTCGAGCGCGATCAGCGCCCTTGCCCACTCCACGCTTTCGGCGATGCCGGGCGCGCGCTGGAAGGCGTTGACGAAAGGCGCATCGCGCAGCCGCGCAACGAAGGCCGCCACCTGGGCCGAGAGCTTCTCGCCGGCCTGCGGCACCTGGGCCCGCACGATGGCCAGTTCGCGTTCGCGTTCCGGATAGTCGAGCCAGTGGTAGAGGCAGCGCCGCTTGACCGCGTCGTTGAGTTCGCGCGTGCGGTTGCTCGTGAGGATGGTGACCGGCGGCACCACGGCGCGCACGGTGCCGAGCTCGGGAATGCTGACCTGGTACTCGCCCAGGTATTCGAGCAGGAAGGCCTCGAACGGCTCGTCGGCGCGGTCCACTTCATCGATCAGCAGCACGGCACCCGGCGCGGGGGTCTGCAGGGCCTGCAGCAGCGGGCGGCGGATCAGGTAGTGCGGCTGGTAGACCTCGGCTTCCACGTCGCGCACGAGCGCCGCCCGGCCGCCCGAAGGCGCGAGAGCCCCCTCGGGGGGCAGCGAGGACGCGCCAGCGCCGAGCGTGGGGGCCACGATGGCGCCGGTGGCCTCGGCGGCGCGCATGTGCAGCAGTTGCGCGGCGTAGTTCCACTCGTAGAGCGCCTCGCGCTGCTCCAGCCCGTCGTAGCACTGCAGGCGCAGCAGCTCGCGATTGAGCGCCTTCGACAGCGCCTTGGCCAGTTCGGTCTTGCCGACGCCGGGCTCGCCCTCGAGCAGCAGCGGGCGCTGCAGCCTGAGCGCGAGGAACACGGCCGTGGCCAGGCGCCGGTCGGCAAAGTAGCCGGCCTGCATCAAGCCTTCGGAAAGGGAATCGATGGTCGGGAAGATCATGGCGAAGCGTAGCGGAAGACGCGGAGGTGTCGCGCCTTCCGGCCTGCGAGCGGTGGCGGCGCTGCCTGGTTCAGCCCAGCGCCCTGGTGACGGCGCGCTGCGTGAGCACGCTGATCAGGTTGGCGCGGTAGGCCGCCGAGGCATGCAGGTCGCTGTTGAGATCGCTCGCGTCGATCTTCACGRCCGCGGCGGCGGCCGCGGTGAAGCTCTTGTTGAGCGCATCTTCGAGCCCCGCGTGGCGGAATACCCCGTTGCCCGCGCCGGTGATGGCCACGCGCACGCCGCTGTCGAACTGCGCAAGGAACACGCCGACGAGCGGAAAGTTCGATGCCTTCTGGCGCAGCTTCTCGTACACGGCGCGCTTAGGAATGGGGAAGCGGATCGCGGTGATCAGTTCGTCTTCTTCGAGTGCCGTGGTGAAGAGGCCCAGGAAGAAATCGTCCGCCGCGATCTCGCGCTTCGAGGTGATGAGCGTTGCGCCGGAGCCGAGCACCGCGCTGGGGTAGCAGGCGGCCGGGTCGTTGTTGGCCACCGAGCCGCCGATGGTGCCCATCGCGCGCACCTGCCGGTCGCCGATGCGCCCGGCCAGGTCGGCCAGCGCCGGGAAGGCGGCCTTCACGTCGGCGTTGTTGGCCACGTCCAGATGGCGCGACATCGCGCCGATGGTGATCGTGTTGCCATCTTTCCTGATGCCGGTGAGCTCCTTGATGCCGCCCAGGTCCACGAGCTGCTCTGGCGCCGACAGCCTGAGCTTCATGGAGGCGAGCAGGGTCTGGCCACCGGCCAGCGGCTTGGCGCCCGCGGCAACGAGCTTGGCCGCATCGGCCACGGTGGCCGGCCGTTCGAGTGTGAAGGCGTACATGGTGTGGGTTCCTTCGTTGTTCTGGTGTGTTCTAGTGGGAGGCGGCCGCCTGCATCGCTTCCCAGACGCGGCTGGCCGATGCGGGCATGTCGAAGTCCTTGACGCCCAGCGGCGCCAGCGCGTCGAGCACGGCGTTGATCACGGCCGGCGGCGAGCCGATGGCCCCCGCCTCGCCGCAGCCCTTGGTGCCCAGCGGGTTGTGCGTGCACGGCGTGCACACGGTGTCGAGCTTGAACTGCGGAAAGTCGCCCGCCCTGGGCATGGCGTAGTCCATGAAGCTGCCGGTGAGCAGCTGGCCGGTCTCGTTGTCGTACACGCAGTTCTCGAGCAGCGCCTGGCCGATGCCCTGCACCAGCCCGCCGTGCACCTGGCCCTCGACGATCATCGGGTTGATGATGGTGCCGAAGTCGTCCACCGCGGTGAAGCGGTCCACGCGCACTTCGCCGGTCTGCTTGTCGACCTCGACCTCGCAGATGTAGGTGCCGCCCGGGAAGGTGAAGTTGGTCGGGTCGTAGAAGGCGGTTTCGTTCAGGCCGGGCTCGAGCTTGTCGAGCGGATAGTTGTGCGGCACGTAGGCCGTGAGCGCCACCTGGCCGAATGGGATCTTCTTGTCGGTGCCCTTCACGGTGAACTCGCCGTTCGCAAACTCGATGTCGGCATCGCTCGCCTCCATCAGGTGCGCGGCAATCTTCTTGGCCTTGGTCTCGATCTTGTCGAGTGCCTTCATGATGGCGGCGCCGCCCACCGAGATGGAGCGCGAGCCGTAGGTGCCCATGCCGAAGGGCACGCGGCCGGTGTCGCCATGGACCACGTCGACGTTGTCGACCGGAATGCCCAGGCGCGCCGCCACCACTTGCGCAAAGGTGGTTTCGTGCCCCTGGCCGTGGCTGTGCGAGCCGGTGAAGACCGTCACGCTGCCGGTGGGGTGCACGCGGATCTCGCCGCACTCGAACAGGCCGGCCCGCGCGCCCAGCGCCCCGGCGATGTTCGACGGCGCGATGCCGCAGGCCTCGATGTAGCTCGAGTAGCCGATGCCGCGCAGCTTGCCCGCGGCCTCGCTGGCCGACTTGCGCTGCGCATAGCCATCGACGTCGGCCAGCACGCGGGCCTTGTCCATGCAGGCGTGGAAATCGCCCGTGTCGTACTGCAGCGCCACCGGCGTCTGGTAGGGAAAGGTGGTGATGAAGTTGCGCTTGCGGATCTCGTCCTGGCCGAGGTTCATTTCCCAGGCGCAGCGCGACACCAGGCGCTCGAGCAGGTAGGTGGCCTCGGGCCGGCCCGCGCCGCGGTAGGCATCGACCGGCGCGGTGTTGGTGAACCAGGCATCGACCTCGACGTAGATCTGCGGCGTGGTGTACTGGCCCGCGAGCAGCGTGGCGTAGAGGATGGTGGGCACGGCCGTGGAGAAGGTCGACAGGTAGGCGCCCAGGTTGGCGTCGGTGTGCACCCGCATTGCGAGGAACTTGCCGTCCTTGTCCATCGCCATTTCGGCATGGCTCACATGGTCGCGGCCGTGGGCGTCGGACAGGAAGCACTCCGAGCGCTCGGCCGTCCACTTGATGTTGCGGTTGAGTTGCTTGGCGGCCCAGGTCAGGCACACGTCTTCGGCGTACAGAAAGATCTTGGAGCCGAAGCCGCCGCCCACGTCGGGCGCGATCACGCGCACTTTGTGCTCGGGCAGGCCCAGCACGAAGGCCGTCATCAAGAGGCGCTCGACGTGCGGGTTCTGGTTGGACACATAGAGCGTGTAGTCGTCGGTGCCGCGGCTGTAGCTGCCGATGGCCACGCGCGGCTCGATCGGGTTCGGGATCAGCCGGTTGTTGACGAGGTCGAGCTTGGTGACGTGCGCGGCATTGGCAAACGCCGCATCGACCGCGGCCTTGTCGCCCAGCGCCCACTTGTAGCACTGGTTGTCGGGCGCTTCGTCGTGCAGTGTGACGCCGCTCGCCTTCTTGGCCGCATCGGCCACGCTCACGACGGCGGGCAGCACGTCGTAGTCGACCACCACGGCCTCGGCCGCGTTCTTGGCCTGCTCGACGGTCTCGGCCACCACCATCGCCACGTGGTCGCCCACGTAGCGCACCTTGTTGATCGCGAGGATCGGGTGCATCGGCTCCTTCATGGGGGTGCCGTCGGGGTTGTTGATGAGCCAGCCGCAGGGCAGGCCGCCCATCTTGCCCTCGATGTCCTTGCCGCTGAAGATGCCGACCACGCCGGGCATCTTGAGTGCCTCGGCGGTGTCGACCGACTTGATGACCGCGTGGGCGTGCGGCGAGCGCACGAAGACCGCATGGCTCTGGTTGGCCAGCGTGATGTCGTCGGTGTAGTTGCCCGCGCCGGTCAGGAAGCGATAGTCTTCCTTGCGCCGCAGCGCTTCGCCGATGTGGGGCAGGTTCGAGAAGTCGGAGGCACCCATGATGTTGCTCCTTTCACACCGTGGCGGTGGTCTTGACCGGCGTGCCCGAGGCCATGGCCTCGCCGCCCATCTGCACGGCCTTCACGATGTTCTGGTAGCCCGTGCAGCGGCACAGGTTGCCGTCGAGCAGTTCGCGGATCTCCGATTCGCTCGACCTGGGATGGTGGGTGCACAGGTCGATGGCGCTCATGACCATGCCCGGGGTGCAGAAGCCGCACTGCAGGCCGTGGCATTCCTTGAAGGCCGCCTGCATGGGGTGCATGGTGCCGTCGGGCTGGGCGATGCCCTCGATGGTGGTGATTTGCGCACCGGCCGCCTGCCCGACCAGGATGTTGCACGACTTCACCGCGCGCCCGTTCATGTGGACGGTGCATGCGCCGCACTGGGCGGTGTCGCAGCCGACATGGGTGCCGGTCAGGTGGAGATGCTCGCGGATGGCGTGCACCAGGAAAGTGTTGGGGGGTGCGTCGACCGTGGCCGGTCGGCCGTTGACCGTGAAAGCTACCTGCATTTGGCTGTCTCCGTTGAAGGTGATGGCTGGTTCAGCGAAAGGCATCTTGGATGCCGGCCCGGTGCACTATCCTAGGCAAAACCCTTGCCGCTTGCGCAGCGCGTACGAAATTCTCAAAATGAAACAGCTTGCGGCCCCGGCAAGTCTGAAAAAGCCGCCCCACCCGAGCGAACCGACCCCGATGTCCGCCTCCCTCGTTGCGCCCCTGCCCGAACGCTCCGCCGCCATTGCGCAGGCCCGCCGGGAGCTGATCCACGGCGAAGCCCCCCGCTCGCGCAGCGCGGTGCGCATCGAGCCATGGATCCTGCGTTCCTGGGAGCGCTGCCTGGCGGCGGGGCGGCAGCCGCAGCAGCGGATCGCTTTCGAGCCGGTGGCCAGGTCGGCCGAGCGCGAGGCGGCCGAGCGCAACCGCGCGCTGGTGTCGGCGGCCCGGCCGGTGATCGAGCGGCTGTCGCGCGCCATTGCCGACACGCGCTATTTCGCCGTGCTGACCGATGCCGAGGGCATCGTGGTCGACGTGGGCCCGCTGCCCGACGGCACCGAGGCCGACAGCCGCTACGCCCGCAACATCGCCCGCGTGGGCGTCGACCTGTCGGAGCGCGCGGTCGGCACCAGTGCGATCAGCACCGCGCTGGCCGAACAGGAATCGGTGTGGCTGCACCGCGGCGAGCACTTCTTCGAGGACACCAGCATCTACAGCTGCGCCGGGGCGCCGCTCTTCGGCCCTCGCGGCGACTGCATCGGCATGCTCGACCTGACCGGCGTGCAGGCGGTGGAACGGCCGGAGCTGCGGCACCTGGCCACGCTGTCGGCGCGCAGCATCGAGAACATGCTGGTGCTGAACCAGCCCTGCGAGCTGCGGCTGCACCTCTCGTGGCCGGGCTGCCCGCGCGGCGAAGCCACCGACGGGCTGCTGTGCATCGATGCCGACGGCACGGTGGCGGGTGCCAATGCCGCGGCGCGCCAGATGCTGCACGAGCCGCTGGCGCGCAGCCCGCATGCGCTGCACTGCAACGACCTGTTCGCAATGCCGCTGGACATGCTGTTCGATGCGGCCCGCCGCGGCGACGCCGTGCTCGAGGTGCCGCTGTGGTCCGGCCTGCGCGTGCAGGTCCGGCCCCAGCGCGGCGGCAAGGGCTCGGCCGTTGCGGTGCCCGAAACCCGGCCGCGGCTGCGCGACGTCGAGGCCGCGCTGATCCGCAAGGCCGTGGCCGACGCCCGCGGCAACGTGGCCGAAGCCGCGCGCACGCTGGGCATCAGCCGCGCCACGGTCTACCGCAAGCTCTGGCGCGGCCGCGCTTCCGGCTCCGCGGACTGAAGCCTCTCTTCAGGCTCCGACGGGCACCTTGTCGAGGAAGCCGGTCACCGATTGCAGCCTGCCGCCATCGAGCCGGGCGAAATCGGTGCCCTGGATCAGGTCTTCGGCCCCGCTCGGGCCCAGGGTCCACGAGAAGCGCAGGTTGTCGCCGTGCGCCTCGGGCGTGCCGAACAGGCTGAAGCGGAAACCCGGATAGCGCTGGTGCACGGCACCGATCAGCGCGCCGATCTGCTCGCGGCCGCTGGCCTGTGCCAGCGGGTCGGCATAGTGCGCATCGGCCGTCCAGGCGGCTTCGATCAGCTGGGCGCGGCGCGCGGCATCGGTTTCGTTCCAGGCCGCGATGTAGCGTTGGGCAATGGTGGCGGCGTCGTGTGCGGCGGTGTTCATGATGACCATTTCCTTTCGGGGGTTCGACCCGCAACATCGCGGGGTGAAGGAATGGTCGCGCCGGGCGCGCGCGGCGTCGATGACCTCGCAGGTCATGCGACGATGCTCAGTTCGACAGCGCGTTGGGAAAGAACAGCTGCTCGCCGCCGATCTTGTAGGCTGCGATGGTCTGCTGCCCGGCCGGCGAGATCACCCAGTCGACGAACTTCTGCGCGCCCCGGCTATTGAGCGAGGGGAATTTCGCCGGGCTCACGACCATCACGCCATATTGGTTGAAAAGGCGCTTGTCGCCCTCGACCAGCACCGCCAGCCCGGCGCGGTTCTTGAAGCTGAGCCAGGTGCCGCGGTCGGCCAGCACATAGGCGCCGGACGAGGCCGCGATGTTCAGCGCCGGCCCCATGCCGCAGCCGCATTCCTTGTAGCCCGTGCCCTTGCGCTCGTTGGGCACCGGCTGCCCGGCCTCGGCCACGCCGGTCTGCGTCCAGAGGCGGCGCTCGGCCGCGTCGGTGCCGCTCTTGTCGCCGCGCGACACAAAAGGCGCATTGGCGGCTGCGATCTTCTTGAGCGCCGCGACGATGTCGCCGCCCTTCGCGCCGACCGGGTCGGCCTGCGGGCCCACCAGCACGAAGTCGTTGTACATCACAGGGTAGCGCTTGGCGCTGAAGCCTTCGGCCACGAATTTTTCCTCGGCCGCGGTGTCGTGCACGAACAGCACGTCGGCATCGCCGCGCTTGGCCATGTCGATGGCCTGGCCGGTGCCCACCGCCACCACCTTGATGTCGATGTCGCTCGCCTTCTTGAAAGCCGGCAGCAGGTGCGAGAACAGGCCCGACTGCTCGGTGGACGTGGTCGAGGCCATGGTGATGGTCTCGGCGCGCGCCGCGCCCGCGGCCAGGAAGAAAACGGCCACGGCCAGCGAGGCGCGGATGCCCGCGCCTGCGCGGTGCTGCTTGAGGAACGGATTCATGCCAACTCTCCTTTGACGAACAGGCGGGCCTCCTCCGGCAGGGGCCCATGGAAGAAATCGTGGACCGGCAGGTCGGCCAGCACGCGGCCGTGCTCGAGATAGACCACGCGGCTCGCGAGCCGCTTCACCTGCCCGAGGTTGTGGCTCGCGAACACCAGCGTGCGGCCGGCGGCGGCTTCGGCGATGAGCGTCTCGACCTCGCGCTTGGC
>NZ_JBFTPJ010000086.1:0-10339 GCF_056398445.1 Variovorax sp. 01T439_2 | reverse complement strand
TTGCTGCACCACCCAAGGATAAATCATGGTCGTCATTCGACTTTCCCGCGGCGGCTCCAAAGGCCGTCCGTTCTTCAACATCGTCGTGTCGGACAAGCGCGTTCGCCGCGATGGCCGTTTCATCGAGCGCCTGGGTTTCTACAACCCGACCGCCAAGGAAAACGAAGAAAGCATCCGTATTGCCCAGGACCGCCTGGCCTACTGGAAGAGTGTTGGCGCACAAGCTTCGCCCACGGTCCTGCGCCTGATCAAGCAAGCTGCAGCCGCAGCACCCAAGGCGGCAGCCTAAGCTGCCCGGCACGCCGATGCTGCCCGCACTCGAAGCCGCCGAATTGCCGGCGGATGCGATCGAGGTAGGACGCATCGCCGATGCATGGGGCATCAAGGGCTGGTTCAAGGTCCTGCCCCACAGCGCCCAGCCCGAGGCGCTTTTTTCTTCCAAGCGCTGGTTCCTGCAGGCTCCCGGAGCCTCGGCAACCGCGGCTTTCCGGCTCGCGATCCGCGAAGCCAAGGAACATTCCGACTGCATCGTCGCCTCCTCCGAGGACGTGCCCGACCGCAACGCGGCCGAGGCGCTTCGCGGCGCGCGCGTGTTCGTGCCGCGCTCGAGCTTTCCGACGGCGGGCGACGACGAGTACTACTGGGTCGACCTGATCGGCCTTTCGGTGGTCAACCGCGAAGGCGTGGCGCTCGGCACGGTGCGCGAGTTGCTCGCCACCGGCCCGCAGACCACGCTGGTGCTCGCGGCCGAGGAAGACGGCAAGGCCATCGAACGCATGGTGCCCTTCGTCTCGGTCTTCGTCGACAAGGTCGACCTCGCCGGCCGCCTCATCACGGTCGACTGGCAGCCCGATTTCTGATTGGGGCCTCGCGCGCATGCGCTTCGACGTCCTCACGCTGTTTCCCGAACTGTTCGCGCCCTTCATGGCCAGCGGCGTGACGCGCCGCGCCTACGAGTCGAAGCAGGTCGAGGTCGTGCTCTGGAACCCGCGCGACTTCGCGCAGGGCAACTACAAGCGCGTCGATGACCGGCCCTTTGGCGGCGGACCCGGCATGGTGATGATGGCCGAGCCGCTGTCGGCCTGCCTCGATGCGGCGCTGGCCGCGCGCGGCTCCCAGGCGCCGGTCGTGCTGTTCTCCCCCATTGGCGAGACTTTGCGCCACGAAGCGGTCGAGCGCTGGTCGGCCAGCGAGGGCGCGGTGCTGGTCTGCGGGCGCTACGAAGGCATCGACCAGCGCTTCATCGACACGCGGGTGACGCACCAGGTCAGCCTGGGCGACTTCGTTCTCTCGGGCGGCGAGATCGCGGCCATGGCGCTGCTCGATGCCGTGGCGCGGCTACAGCCCGGCGTGCTGGGCGACGAGGCCAGCCACGTGCAGGACAGCTTCAACCCCTCGCTCGACGGCTTGCTCGACTGCCCGCACTACACCCGGCCGGAGCAATGGAACGGGCAGGGCGTGCCGGCGCCACTGCTGTCGGGGCACCACGTGCAGATCGAGCGCTGGCGCCGCGACCAGCGCCTGGCCATCACGGCCGCCCGGCGGCCCGACCTGATTGCCGCCGCACGCGCCGCCGGCCGCCTGAGCAAGGTCGATGAGGCAGCGCTGAAAAAAAAGCTATAATCTTCGGTTCCCCGATCCTCTGCCCGGCCGCGCCTGGCTTGAAACCGAAGGCGCCTTTTGTGTAGCGCGAGCACGATCGAATATCAGGAAATCATGAACCTCATCGAAACCCTCGAGCAGGAAGAAATCGCCCGCCTCGGCAAGAAGATCCCCGATTTCATGCCCGGTGACACGGTCATCGTCAGCGTGAGCGTCGTCGAAGGCACCCGCAAGCGCGTGCAGGCCTACGAAGGCGTCGTGATCGCCAAGCGCAATCGCGGCCTCAACAGCGGCTTCACGGTGCGCAAGATCTCCAGCGGCGAAGGCGTGGAGCGTACKTTCCAGACCTACAGCCCGCTGATCGCCGGCATCGAAGTCAAGCGCCGCGGCGATGTCCGCCGCGCCAAGCTGTACTACCTGCGCGAGCGCAGCGGCCGTTCGGCACGCATCAAGGAAAAGCTGCCGGGCAAGTCGCAAGCAGCATCGGCCGCCAAGTAAGCCGCCTTCCTGCCGTGCAAAAAGCCGCCGCTCTGGCGGCTTTTTGCGTTGTGCGCCGTGCACGCTTCTTGCAAAAAGAAGGCGCGGCCAGACAGCGCGGCTTTTTTACGCTCTACTCCTTCACTGAAACTCTCTCACTTGACCCACTCCACCGCCCCCATGCAACTCGCGCCCGTCGAACCCGTCAATGCCGTGGTGCCGCCCACGCTGCTGCCGTTCGATCCGCGCGAGGCGCCTGTGGTCGGCGGCCCCGACGGTCTGCCCGCGGTGGCGCCCGCGCAATTGACCACCGAGGCCCTGCGCAGGCGATTTGCCACGCCGCCCGAATGGACGCCCGAATTGCGGCGCGAGCCGCGCCTGACCGACCGCGCCCCGGCGCAGGCGGCCGTGCTGGTGCCCATCGTGCAGCGCCCGCAAGGCGCGACCGTGCTGTTGACCGAGCGCACGGCGCACCTGTCCAACCATTCGGGGCAGGTGGCGTTTCCGGGCGGGCGCGTCGACCCCGAGGACGCCAACATCGCGGCGGCCGCGCTGCGCGAGGCCTGGGAAGAAGTGGGGCTCTCGGCCCAGCACATCGAAGTGCTCGGCAGCCTTCCGACCTACACCACCGTCACCTCGTTCATCGTGACGCCGGTAGTGGCTCTGGTGAAGCCGGAATTCGAGCTCACCATCAATCCCTACGAAGTGGCGCTGGCCTTCGAGGTGCCGCTGGCCTGGCTCATGGACCCGGCCAACCACCGCCGCCACACGGTGCCCGCGCCCGACGGCACCCGGCGCGAGTGGTATTCGATGCCCTACCAGGACGGCAGCGAAGAGCGCTTCGTCTGGGGTGCCACCGCGGGCATGCTGCGCAATCTCTATCGTTTCCTCAGCGCCTGACCTCGGCCCGCGCCGCGCCTGTGCAGGCGCCCTCGCTATCATCGAAGGATGAGCTTCTTTGCCATCCTGTGTGCGTTGCTGATCGAGCAGGTGAGGCCGCTTGCCTCCCACAACCCGGTGTACGGCGGCGTGCTGGCCTGGACGCGCTGGACCAGCCGCAATTTCGACGCCGGCAAGCCGCACCACGGATGGGTTGCATGGGGCCTTGCGGTGCTCATGCCCACGCTGATGACGCTGGGCATCCACCTGCTGCTGGTGTTCACGCTGGGGCTGCCGTTCGCGGTGCTCTGGAGCATTGCGGTGCTCTACGTCACGCTCGGCTTCCGGCAGTTCAGCCACCACTTCACCGACATCCGCGACGCGCTCGACGAGGGCGACGAGCCGCTCGCGCGCTCGCTGCTGGCGCACTGGCAGGGCGTGGATGCGGCCGAGCTGCCGCGCAGCGAGATCGTCCGCCATGTGATCGAGCATTCGGTGATTGCGGCGCACCGCCACGTGTTCGGCGTGCTGGCCTGGTTCTCGGTGCTGGCGGCCCTGGGCCTGGGGCCGGCCGGCGCGGTGTTCTACCGGATGAGCGAGTTCGTCTCGCGCTACTGGCACCACAAGAACGGCGCGGCGGTGCAGCCCTCGAGCGTCTCGGTGCAGCGGGCCGCGGAGGGCGCCTGGCACGCGATCGACTGGCTGCCCGCGCGCATCACCGCATTGGGCTTTGCGGTCGTCGGCAGCTTCGAAGAGGCGATCGACTGCTGGCGCAATGACGCGCGGCGCTTTCCGAGCGAGAACGACGGCGTGATCCTCGCGGCGACCTCGGGCGCGGTCAACGTGCGCCTGGGCGGCGGCGCGCTGAGCCCGATCCCGGTCACCGATCCCCTCCCGCGCGCACAGGCCGGCGATTCGATGGCCGATGGCCGCCGCCTCGACAGCGGCAGCACGCCGGGCCGCGAGCCCGAACCCGGCCACCTGCGCAGCGTGGTGGGCCTGGTGTGGCGCTCGGTGGTGATGTGGATGGTGCTGCTGGCCCTGCTCACGCTGGCCCGCCTGCTCGGCTGAGCGGCAGAAAATCATGACCACCCCCGCACCGGCCTTCTGGAGCCCGCGCATCGCCGCGCTCGAACCCTATGTGCCCGGCGAGCAGCCGCGCATCGAAAACCTCGTCAAGCTCAACACCAACGAGAACCCGTACCCGCCGTCGCCGCTGGCCATCGATGCCATCCAGCAGGCCGCGGCGAACGGCCTGGAGCGCTATCCGGACCCCGCCTCGCTCGCACTGCGCGAAGCGGTGGCGCGGCGGCACGGCCTGCAGGCGGGCCAGGTCTTTGCGGGCAACGGCTCGGACGAGGTGCTGGCGCATGCCTTCTTCGCCTTCTTCCAGCAGGCCGAGCCGCTGCTGATGCCCGATGTGAGCTACAGCTTCTACCGGGTCTATGCGCAGCTCTACGGCATCGGCTGCGAGCTGCTGCCGGTCGACCAAGGCCTGCGCATCGACGTCGATGCCATGGCGGCCCGCGCTCGCGGCGGCTGCGCGGGCCTGGTGATCGCCAACCCGAATGCGCCCACGGGCATCGGGCTGCCGCTCGCGCGCATCGAGCAGCTGCTCGCGGCCTGCCCTGAGCGCGTGGTGCTGGTCGACGAGGCCTATGTCGATTTCGGCGGCGAAAGCGCGTCGCCGCTGATTGGCAAATATCCGAACCTGCTGGTGGTGCAGACCTTGTCCAAGTCGCGCTCGCTGGCCGGCCTGCGGGTGGGTTTTGCCTGCGGGCAGGCGCACCTGGTCGACGCGCTGGTGCGCGTCAAGGACAGCTTCAATTCCTATCCGCTCGACCGGCTTGCCACGGCCGGCGCGGTGGCGGCGCTCGAAGACGAGGCCTGGTTCCAGACCACGCGCGACAAGGTCGTCGACACCCGCGAAGGGCTCAGCCTGCAGCTCGAAGACCTGGGCTTCGAAGTGCTGCCCTCGCAGGCCAACTTCGTGTTTGCGCGCCATCCGCAGCGCGACGCGGCCGAGCTGGCGGCGCTGCTGCGCGAGCGCGCGGTGCTGGTGCGGCATTTCAGGCAGCCGCGCATCGCGCAGTACCTGCGCATCAGCATCGGCACGCGCGAGCAGTGCGGGGCGCTGGTGCAGGCGCTCGAATCGATCCTGGGCGTTCAGTAGCGCGACTGGCTGAGCTCGGCGAAGAGTTCGCCGTAGATCCTGTAGCGCGTGGCGCTGATCGGCCCCGGCTTGCCGGGCGCGTCCACGTTCGCGATCACGCCGCAGCCCGGCTCGTGCAGATGGGTGCAGTTGTAGAACTTGCAGTCGTTCGCATGCGCGGCAATGTCGGGCATCAGGCCCGCGAGCTGCATCGGCGCGATGTGGTTCAGGCCGAATTCCTGGAAGCCCGGCGAGTCGATCAGGCTGGTGGTGCGCGCCTCGTCGACCCAGTACCAGGTGGTGCTGGTGGTGGTGTGCTTGCCCGAATTCAGCGCCTGTGAGATCTCGCCGGTCAATGCGGTGGCACCGGGCACCAGCAGATTGATCAGCGTGCTCTTGCCGGCCCCCGAGGGCCCCAGCACCAGCGTGCTCTTGCCAGCCAGCAGTTTCATGAGCGATGCGTGGTCGGCCTCGCCCGATGCCTTGAGCGAGAGCGGCAGCACGCCATGGTGCATGCGGCGGTAGGGCGCAAGCTTGTGCCATGCGCGCTCGAAGGGCTCGGCCAGGTCGCTCTTGTTGAGCGCGATGATCGGCGTGATGCGTTCGGCTTCGGCGGCTATGAGCGCACGCGCCAGTTGATGCTCCGAGAACTCCGGCTCGGCCGCGATCAGGATCAGCACATGGTCGAGATTGGCCGCGAACGACTTGGTGCGGATCTCGTCCTGGCGGTAGAAGAGGTTGCGCCGCGGCACGACTTCTTCGATGGTGCCTTCGTCTTCGCTGGCCTGCCAGCGCACGCGGTCGCCGACCACGGCCTGGCTCTTCTTGCCGCGCGGATGGCAGATCAGGCGCTCGCCCGCCGGCGTTTCGACCAGGCAATGGCGGCCGTGGCTCGCGATGACCAGGCCGTCGTGAAGAATGCGCGCGGAGGTRCCGGCGCCCTTGGCGGGAGTGCGGCCCGGCTTAGCCAACGGCGGGTTTCCTCATCACGGTGCCGGGCTGGCCACCAGCGCGTTCGCCTGGCGCGCGCACTCGAAGTCGGTGCCCGAGAGCCCGCCCACGTCGTGCGTGTTGAAGCGCACCACGCAGCGGTTGTAGTGCACCGACAGGTCCGGGTGATGGTCTTGCGTGTGGGCGATGAAAGCCAGCGCGTTCACGAATGCGATGGTCTCGAAGTAGTTGGCGAAGCTGAAGGTCTTCTCGATGGCCACATGGGCACCGTCGCCGTCGAGCTTCCAGCCGTCGAGCTTGGCGAGGCCGGAGACGATTTCGGTGGCGCTCAGTGCCTTGCGGGGAATGTTTTTCCAGTCTTTGGGCTTGAACATGCTGCTCATGGTCTCGGCTTTCCGGCAAATGTCTTCTTCAGGCCGCCGTCATGCGCGCGAGGCGCTCGGAGGCCGGAGGGTGGGAATAGTAGAACTTGACGAACACCGGGTCGGGCGTGAGCGTCGACGCGTTGTCCTGGTAGAGCTTGAGCAGGGCGGCCGACAGGTCGGCGCCGCTGGTTTGCGCCACCGCATAGGCATCGGCCTCGAACTCGTGCTTGCGCGACAGGCGTGCGGGCAGCGGCGCGACGAAGAAGCCGAACACCGGCACCGCGAGCATGAAGAGCAGCAGCGCGAGTGCATCGTTGGGCGCCGTTGCCGCCATGTTGGGCTGCACGCCGAGTCCCGTGTAGAACCRGGCCTGGGTCGACACCCAGCCCAGCAGTGCGAAGCCCGCCAGGCTCAGCGCGAACATCGCGACGAGCCGCTTCACGATGTGGCGGTGCTTGAAGTGGCCGAGCTCGTGCGCGAGCACGGCCTCGACTTCGGCCGCGTCGAGCTGGCGCAGCAGCGTGTCGTAGAACACCACGCGCTTGCTCGCGCCAAAGCCGGTGAAGTAGGCATTGGCATGGGCGCTGCGGGTGCTGCCGTCCATCACGAACAGGCCCTTGGCGGCAAAGCCGCAGCGCTTCATCAGCGCCGTGACGCGCTCCTTGAGCGTGGGGTCGTCGAGCGGCTTGAACTTGTTGAACAGCGGCGCAATGAAGGTGGGGTACACCAGCATCCCGAGCAGGTTGAAGCCCATCCACACGGCCCAGGCCCAGAGCCACCACGTGGCGCCGGCCGCGCCCATGAGCCACAGGWTCAGCGCCGCAATCGGCAGCCCGATCGCGGCGCCGAGCGCCGTCGACTTGAGCGTGTCGGCCAGCCAGAGGCGCAAGGTCATCTTGTTGAAGCCGAAGCGCTCCTCGAGCCTGAAGGTCTGCCAGAGCGTGAAGGGCAGCTCGAGCAGGCCGCCAATGGCCGCAAAGGCCGCCAGCAGCGCCAGCTGCTGCACCATGCCGCCGTCAAGCCAGCCCAGCAGCAGCCGGTTGAGCGCGTCGAGCCCGCCCAGCAGCGTCCAGCCCAGCAGCAGCGCGGTGCTCCAGGCCATTTCGACGAGGCCGAAGCGCGCCTTGGCAATGGTGTAGTCGGCCGCCTTCTGGTGGGCGGCGAGGCTGATGATGTGTTCGAAAGCCGCCGGCACCGCGCCGCGGTGCCGGGCCACGTGGCGCACCTGCCGCGAGGCGAGCCAGAACTTCACGAGCAGGCCCGCGACCAGTGCAACGGCGAAGGCAGTGGTGAAGATGAGCGAATAGGACATGACCGGCGAGTTTAGCCCTCGGGTCCGGCCGGCGCAGGCCTTCGACGACAATCCAGCCATGTCCGAATCCCTTGACCCCACGACCGTCGCAACCCTCCCTGTCCTCAAGAAAAGCGACCAGAACCTGGTCTGGCTCGACTGCGAAATGAGCGGCCTGGACCCCGAGAAGGAGCGCCTGCTCGAGATTGCCGTGGTCGTCACCGGCCCCGACCTCACGCCCCGCATCGACGGCCCCGTGCTGGTCATCCACCAGAGCGACGCGGTGCTCGACGCCATGGACGCCTGGAACAAGGGCACGCACGGGCGCAGCGGCCTGATCGACAAGGTGAAGGCCTCGACGCTGGACGAAGCCGCGGCCGAGCAGCAGTTGCTCGAATTCGTGGCCCGCTATGTTCCCAGGAGCGGTTCGCCGATGTGCGGCAACACCATCGGGCAGGACCGGCGCTTCCTGGTCAAGTTCATGCCCAAGCTGGAGGCGTACTTCCATTACCGCAACCTCGATGTCAGCACCCTGAAGGAGCTGGCCAAGCGCTGGAAGCCCTCCGCCTACAGCGCCTTCAAGAAGCAGCAGGCGCACACTGCGCTGGCCGACGTGCACGAGTCCATCGAGGAGCTCGCGCACTACAGGGAAACCTTTCTCAAATTGACGGATTAGGTAAAAACCCCGAGTCGTGCCATAATCGACGGCTTCGCTGATCTGGAGGATTTTCCGGTCAGCGTCTCTTGCATCTCCCTATCTTGCACACCGCGCCCGATCGCATCCGCTGATCAAAAAGGGCCGCAGCCTCCGGCGAAAGCCAGAAGTTGAATGTCGTTGGATGGTTGATGTTTTTAACCACCAACGGGGCGCCGCCTACGGCAGCGCTCGCGTTTGAGATTGATATTCACATGACCGACGCTTTTGAAGCGCAGGGCGAGTTCGCGCCTGTGCAATCCACCAATAACAACGAATTCATCGCCGCCCCGGACACCGTGTCCGAAGCGCCGATCCTCGAGGCGCTCGACGCCGCAGCGCCCGAAGCGGCCGCGGCTGAAGAAGAAGCCCGCGTGCCCAACGGCTTCATCAAGCTCGGCCTCGCACCCGAACTGATCGCCGCCGTGGCCGACCTGGGCTTCACCCAGCCCACCACCGTGCAAGACAAGGTGATCCCGCTCGCCATGGGCGGCGAAGCCGGCCAGGACGGCAAGGCGCGCTTCGTCGACCTGATGGTCTCGAGCCAGACCGGCTCGGGCAAGACCGCAGCCTTCCTGCTGCCCGTGCTGCACACGCTGCTCAAGCGCCAGGCCGAAGCCGAAGCCGAGGCCAAGGCCGAATTCCAGCGCCTGGCCGCCGAAGCCGCCGCGCGCGGCGAAGCCGTGCCGAAGAAGCCCAAGCGCAAGGACCCGACCAACGCCCGCCATTTCAAGGCCGCCACGCCCGGCGCCCTGATCCTGTGCCCGACGCGCGAACTCGCGCAGCAGGTCGCGCACGACGCCATCGAGCTGGTTCGCCACTGCCGGGGCCTGCGCGTTGCCAACGTGGTGGGCGGCATGCCCTACCAGCTGCAGATCGCCAAGCTGCAGAACGCCGACCTCGTGGTGGCCACGCCCGGCCGCCTGCTCGACCTGCAGCGCTCGATGCAGATCAAGCTCGACCAGGTCAAGTTCCTGGTGGTCGACGAAGCCGACCGCATGCTCGACCTCGGCTTTGCCGACGACCTGGCCGAAGTCAACCAGCTCACCATCGAGCGCCAGCAAACGATGATGTTCAGCGCCACCTTCGCGCCGCGCATCCAGCAGCTGGCCCAGCGCGTCATGCGCGAGCCGCAGCGCATCACCATCGACAGCCCGCAAGAGAAGCACGCGAACATCAAGCAGTCGCTGTACTGGGCCGACAACAGCCAGCACAAGCGCAAGCTGCTCGACCACTGGCTGCGCGACACCAGCATCAACCAGGCGATCGTGTTCGCCAGCACGCAGGTCGAGTGCGACGGCCTCGCCAACGACCTGCAGCAGGACGGCTTCAGCGCCGTGGCGCTGCACGGCGCCCTGAGCCAGGGCCTGCGCAACCGCCGCCTGATGGCGCTGCGCCAGGGCCAGGTGCAGATCCTGGTGGCGACCGACGTGGCCGCCCGCGGCATCGACGTGCCCACCATCACCCACGTCTTCAACTTCGGCCTGCCGATGAAGGCCGAGGACTACACCCACCGCATCGGCCGCACCGGCCGCGCGGGCCGCGACGGCCTGGCCATCACCTTTGCCGAGTTCCGCGATCGCCGCAAGATCATGGACATCGAGCAATACAGCCGCCAGCAATTCAAGGCCGAAGTGGTCGCCGGCCTCGAGCCGCAGCAGCGCATGCCGCAATCGCGCCCGCCGATGGGCGAGTACCGCGGCGGCCGCGGCGACAACCAGTCGCGCGACCGCAAGTTCGGCAATGGCGGCGGCGGTGGCTACCGCGGCAACAACGGCGGCGGCTATGCCGGCGCCAGCGGCTTCAACGACCGCAACGCCCGTGGTCCGGCGCAGGGCCAGGGCCCGCGCGGCTTCCAGGGCGGCAACAACGCCGGCTTCGGCGGCGGCCGTGACGACGGCGGCAATGGCGGCGGCGCCGGCTACGGC
>NZ_JBFTPJ010000085.1:0-11709 GCF_056398445.1 Variovorax sp. 01T439_2 | reverse complement strand
ACGATGCTCGTCGGCTTGAAGCCGAGGTCGGCCGCCTTGCCCTTGCGCGCTCGGCTGCCGCGCGCATTGTTGAGCGTGCGGATTTCCAGGGTTTCATCGCGCTCCTTGCCGCCGCGGCCGATGCCTTCGATCTTCACGCTGCGCGTGTAGGCCGCGGCACCCGCCAGCGTGTCCTTGGCGTCGAGGTCGATCAGCGTGAGCCCACGGCCGCCCTTGGGCAGGCTCTTGAGCTCGGCGATGTCGAAGGTCAGGATGCGGCCGCCGGTCGAGGCGCAGGCCACGTGCGTGGCGGCCGGCATCGGCTCGGCGCCGCTCGCGCCGCCCACCAGGGACGGGCGGCACAGCTGCTCGCCCTCGCCCACGTCGATGAAGGCCTTGCCGCCGCGCTGGCGCGACATCATGTTCTCGACGGTGGCAATGAAGCCATAGCCGCCGGTGTTGGCCAGCAGCACGCTGGCGCCCACCGGACCCGCGAAGAAGTGCGTGACGTGCGTGCCGGCATCGAGCTCGATGAGCGTGGTCACGGGCTGGCCGTCGCCGCGCGCGCCGGGCAGCGAGGCCACGGGCACGGTGTAGACGCGCACGCTCTTGTCCTTGGCCGAGCCGAACACCAGCAGCGTGTCGACGCTGCGGCATTCGAAGGCGCCGTAGAGCGTGTCGCCGGACTTGAAGCTGTATTCGGGCGCAGTGCCTCCGTTGCCGGCGGCCTTCTCGCTCGCCCAGCCCTTCTGCGCGCGGACCCAGCCCTTCTGCGAGACGATCACGGTCACGGGCTCGTCGACCACCTTCACTTCGGCCACGGCGCGCTTCTCGGCCTGGATCAGCGTGCGGCGCGGGTCTTCGAAGGTCTTGGCATCGGCCTCGATTTCCTTCACCAGCAGGCGGCGCAGCGCGGCCGGGCTGCCGAGGATGTCTTCGAGCTTTTTCTGCTCGTCGCGCAGGCCCTTGAGCTCCTGTTCGATCTTGATGGCTTCGAGCCGCGCGAGCTGGCGCAGGCGGATTTCAAGGATGTCCTCGGCCTGCCGCTCGCTGAGAGTGAAGCGCGCGATGAGCGCGGCCTTCGGGTCCTCGGCCGCGCGGATGATCGCGATCACCTCGTCGATGTTGAGCAGCACCAGCTGCCGCCCCTCGAGGATGTGGATGCGGTCCATCACCTTGTTCAGGCGGAACCGCGAGCGCTTCTCGACGGTGACCTCGCGGAACGCGATCCACTCGTTGAGCATCTGGCGCAGCGACTTCTGCGTGGGCTTGCCGTCGATGCCCCGTCCTGGCTGATGCGCGAGGTCTTGGGCTCGAACACCAGGCGCACCGCGGCGTCCTTGCTGGACTCGTCGCGCACCACGTCGAGCACCGAGAGCATCGCGGCCTTGAGCTGGGTCTGGTCGGCGGAGAGCGCCTTCTTGCCGGCCTTGACCTTCGGATTGGTGATTTCCTCGATTTCCTCGAGCACCTTCTGCGTGCTGACGCCCGGCGGCAGCTCGTTGACCACCAGCTGCCACTGGCCGCGCGCGAGGTCCTCGATCTTCCAGCGCGCGCGCACCTTGAGCGAGCCGCGGCCGGTGCGGTAGGCGTCGGCGATGTCGGCCGGGCCGCTGATGATCTGCGCGCCGCCCGGGTAGTCGGGACCGGGCACGATCTGCAGCAGTTCCTCGTCGCTGAGCTTGCCGTTCGACTTGATCAGCGCCACGCAGGCATCGGCAATCTCGCGCAGGTTGTGGCTCGGGATCTCGGTGGCCAGGCCGACCGCGATGCCGCTCGCGCCGTTGAGCAGCGTGAAGGGCAGCCGCGCGGGCAGAAGGCGCGGCTCCTCGGTGCTGCCGTCGTAGTTGGGGATGAAGTCGACCGTGCCTTCGTCGATCTCGTCGAGCAGCAGGCTGGTGATGCGGGCCAGGCGCGCCTCGGTGTAGCGCATGGCCGCGGCGCCGTCGCCGTCGCGGCTGCCGAAGTTGCCCTGGCCGTCGACCAGGGGATAGCGCTGCGAAAAATCCTGCGCCATGCGCACCAGCGCGTCGTAGGCGGCCTGGTCGCTGTGCGRGTGGAAGCGGCCGAGCACGTCGCCGACCACGCGCGCGCTCTTGACCGGCTTGGCGCCCACGGTGCCGTTGGCGCCGCCGAAGCCCAGGCCCATGCGCGACATCGAATACAGGATGCGCCGCTGCACCGGCTTCTGGCCGTCGGACACGTCGGGCAGTGCGCGGCCCTTGACCACGCTGAGCGCGTATTCGAGGTAGGCGGTCTGTGCGTAGTCGGCCAGTGTGAGGGTGGTGTCGCCGTCGGTGGGACCCTGGAGATCGAGCGGAGGTTGGGAGTCGTCCATGGAGAAGAGAGAAAGAGAAACAGTTGCGGGCCGTGCGCTTGCGCGTTCAGCCTAGTGTGAAAGCCTCGTGCACTGCGGACTGCACGGCGCCGCCGAGCACCGCGCCGCCGCCGGCCACGTAGATCCAGTCGCCGATCACCGCGGCGCCCACCGCATGGCGCGGCGTGGGCATCGGCGCATGGCGCTGCCAGCTGTCGGCCACGGGATCGTAGCTCTCCATCTGGCCGAACACCCTGGCCTGGCGCGGCACGCCGCCCACCAGGAAGCCGCCCTCCCCGCCCATCGCGAAGAAGCGGCCGCGGTACACCACGAGGCCGTGGCCCGAGCGCGCCGTGGGCAGCGGCGCACGCAGCTCCCAGGTGTCGCGCGCAGGCAGGTAGACGTGGTGCAGGTCGGTGTTGTATTCGAAGGTGTTGAAGCGCCCGCCGATCACGTGGATCTGGCCGCCGTGCGCCACGCAGCCCACGTGATCGCGCGCACCGGGCAGCGGCTTGGCGGAGGACCAGCGGTCCGCCTTGGGGTCGTAGACCTCGTGCCAGCCCACGCTCGAGCGTTCGGCGGCAGGCTCGGAGGCGCCGCCGATCAGGTGCAGCACGCCGCCCTGCATCACCGCGGCCGCGGCGCCGCGCGGTCGTGGCAGCGGTGCGATGGCGCTCCAGCGGTTGGCCGCGATCTCGTAGACGTAGGCGTTGGTGTCGGAGCGGCGGTTCTGCTCGACGAACCCGCCCAGGGCGTAGATCCGGTCGCCATCGGCCGCCACCGCCACGTGGTTGGCGCCGCGCGGCAGCGGTGCGCCGTCGAGCCAGCGGTCGGCCTTGGGGTCGTAGATGTGGTGGTAGTCGCGGTTGACCGCGCCCTCGCCATAGCCGCCGACCACGTGCATGCGCCCTTGCGCCGCGGCGGCCCAGGCCATCTCGCTGCGCGGAATGGGCAAGGCCGCGCGCTGCTCCCAGCGCCCCTGCGGGCCGGCCGGTGCGGGGCTGTCGGTGACGCGCTGTGCTTCCTGCTCGGGCGTCATGTGGTGCGGAACGCCGCCCTGCAGCCGCGCATAGGGCTCCTTCGACGAAGGCGCCGGCGGCAGCGTGTCGTGCGTGGCCGCGTGCTGCGCGCGCGCGGCACCGGCCACCGCGCAGGCGGCGGTCGCAAGGACGAAGCTTCGGCGGTGCATGAAGAAGGGCTCCTTCATCGGCGGAGAAAGACGGGGCGGGCCATCAGGACACCGGCGCGTCCGAGCCGCTGTCCGGCACCGCCGATGGCTCGGGCGCATCGGGCATGGCCGGCATGGCGCCCGGCGAGCCGGGCGGCATGTTGCCGCGGCCCAGGGCGCCGCCCTTGGGCACCGTGAGTTCCATGCGGATGCGCCCCGGCGCCTTGCCGCCGCGCGCGCCGCCGCCCGCCATGGCCGAGCCCCCGGCCGACGGCTTGAGGTAGGCGTAGAGCTGCAGCACGGTCTGCACGTAGTTCTGCGTTTCCTTGTAGTTGGGGATCTTGTTGCCCGCACGCTGCACCGCGCCCTCGCCCGCGTTGTAGGCAGCGAGCGCCAGCTCGATCTGGCCTGGGAACATCGCGATCAGGTCGCGCAGGTAGCGCGAGCCCGCGGCAATGTTGATGCGCGGGTCGAACAGCTTCTTCTCGATGGTGCTGCGCTTGTCGGCTGCGACGCCATAGCGCTGCGCGGTGGCCGGCATGAGCTGCATGAGCCCCATCGCGCCCTTGGGCGAAACGGCCTGGGCATCGAAGCCCGATTCGGTGGCGATCAGCGCCTGCAGCAATTCGTAGTCGATCGAATGCTTGTTCGACGCATCGCGCAGCGCGGCCTTGGCGGTCTTGTAGCTTGGCGAGGCCTCGAACAGCGCCAGCAGGGTCTGCGAGGCCTGCGGCACCTTTCCATCGAGCTTGCGCCCGCCGCGCGCGAACGGCGCCAGGCCCTGCGCGGTGTCGAAGCTCTGGCCGCGGCGAAAGAAGACCTGGTAGCGCTCGTCGATCTTTTCCGACGCGAAGTGCGCCACGCCCTTGCTGTCGATGTACCCGTAGACGTCAGCGGCGTGCGCGAGCCCCTGCTGCGCGCACAGCAGCAGGGCCAGGAGCAACGGACGCATGAAATCTGGAATTTTCACGAGGGTGGTCAAACATCGATGTCGACATCGTCGGCGCGCAGTTCCATCAGTTCGCGCCGGGCGGCTGCCTCGCCCTTGCCCATGAGCTTGGTGATCTCGCCCTGGGTGGAGCTGAAGTCGAAGCGCCCCAATTGCACCTTCATCAGGCGCCGGGTATCGGGATTGAGCGTGGTTTCCCACAATTGTTCCGCGCTCATTTCGCCCAGGCCCTTGAAGCGGCTGATGCTCCAGGCGCCTTCGCGCACGCCATCTTTACGCAATTTGTCGAGCGTGGCCGTGAGTTCGCCCTCGTCGAGCGCATAGACCTTGGAGGCCGGCTTCTTGCCGCGCGCAGGCGCATCGACGCGGAACAGCGGCGGCTTTGCGACATACACGTGGCCGGCTTCGATGAGTTTCGGAAAGTGGCGGAAGAACAGCGTGAGCAGCAGCACCTGGATGTGCGAGCCGTCCACGTCGGCATCCGAGAGGATGCAGATCTTGCCGTAGCGCAGGCCGCTCATGTCGGGCGAATCGGTGGGGCCGTGCGGATCGACGCCCACGGCCACCGAGATGTCGTGGATTTCGGTGTTGGCGAACAGCCGGTCGCGCTCCACTTCCCAGGTGTTGAGCACCTTGCCGCGCAGCGGCAGGATGGCCTGGCTTTCCTTGTCGCGGCCCATCTTGGCGCTGCCGCCGGCGGAGTCGCCCTCGACCAGGAAGACTTCGTTGTGGCTGATGTCCTTGCTCTCGCAATCGGTCAGCTTGCCGGGCAGCACGGCCACGCCGGAGCCCTTGCGCTTCTCGACCTTCTGGCCGGCGCGCTGGCGCGTCTGCGCGGCCTTGATGGCCAGTTCGGCGAGCCTGCGGCCGTAGTCGACGTGCTGGTTGAGCCAGAGCTCGAGCGCCGGACGCACGAAGCTCGACACCAGGCGCACGGCATCGCGCGAATTGAGGCGTTCCTTGATCTGGCCCTGGAACTGGGGGTCGAGCACCTTGGCGCTCAGCACGTACGAGGCGCGTGCGAAGACGTCCTCGGGCAGCAGCTTCACGCCCTTGGGCAGCAGCGAGTGCAGCTCGATGAAGCCCTTCACCGCGGTGAACAGGCCGTCGCGCAGGCCGCTCTCGTGCGTGCCGCCGGCGCTGGTGGGAATCAGGTTGACGTAGCTCTCGCGCACCGGCTGGCCATCTTCGGTGAAGGCCACGCACCAGTCGGCGCCCTCGCCCTCGGCGAAGTTGTCGGCGTTCTTGTCGGCGTGGCCGCTGCCTTCGAACAGCGGGATCACGGGGTCGCCGTTGAGCGTCTGCATCAGGTAGTCGCTCAGGCCGCCCTTGTAGAGCCACTGCTGGGTTTCCTTGGTCTTCTCGACCGTGAGCGTGACGCTCACGCCCGGCATCAGCACGGCCTTGCTGCGCAAGAGGTGGGTGAGCTCGGCCATCGGCAGCGCGGCGGTCTCGAAATACTTGGCGTCGGGCCAGGCGCGCACGGTGGTGCCCTGCTTGCGCTCGCCGGCTTCGAGCTTGCGCACCTGCAGCGGCTCGATCACGTCGCCGCCGCTGAAGGCCAGCCTGGCGACCGAGCCTTCGCGGTGGGTCGTGACTTCGAGCCGCTTGGACAGCGCATTGGTCACCGACACGCCCACGCCGTGCAGGCCGCCCGAGAAGCTGTAGGCGCCGCCCGAGCCCTTGTCGAACTTGCCGCCGGCGTGCAGCCGGGTGTACACGAGCTCGACCACCGGGGCCTTTTCTTCGGGGTGCAGGCCGAAGGGAATGCCGCGGCCGTCGTCCTCGACGCTGACCGAGTTGTCGGCATGCAGCGTGACCTTGATCTTCTTGCCGTGGCCCGCCAGCGCCTCGTCAGCGGCGTTGTCGAGCACTTCCTGGATGACGTGCAGCGGGTTGTCGGTCCGGGTGTACATGCCCGGGCGCTGCTTCACGGGCTCCAGGCCCTTGAGCACGCGGATGGAGCCTTCCGAGTACCCGGAGGACGCGGACGATGAACTGGGGGGAGTCTTGGGGGGAGTCGCCATGGGGGCGGATTGTAGTCAGTCGCCGCCAAACAACTGGATACCCATACAGGCACGCGGCGCGTTCACGGCAGGGCGCGGGCTTTGATGCGTGCTGCGCATCAAAGCCGGCGCCACAAATCATCAATGGCCTTGGCCGCCAGCGCACCTGCCAAAGTGGCCAGTCGCTACATTCGACGCCATGCAAGCCTCTTCCCCCACTCTCTCGATCAAGCAGGTGCTGATCTGCGGCGCCATGATCGTCACGCTCTCCATGGGCATCCGCCACGGCTTCGGCCTCTGGCTGCAGCCGATCACGCAGGCGCAGGACTGGAGCCGCCAGACCTTCTCGTTCGCGCTGGCCGTGCAGAACCTGTCGTGGGGCATCTTCGGCGYGTTCGCGGGCATGGTGGCGGATCGCTTCGGCGCCTTCCGGGTGCTGATCGCCGGCACGGCCTTCTATGCGCTGGGCCTGCTGGGCATGGCGTATTCGCCCACGCCGCTGCTGTTCACGCTGAGCGCCGGCGTGCTGATCGGCGCGGCGCAGGCCGGCACCACCTATGCGGTCGTCTACGGCGTGATCGGGCGCCAGATCCCGGCCGAGCGGCGCTCCTGGGCCATGGGCGTGGCGGCGGCGGCCGGCTCGTTCGGGCAGTTCCTGCTGGCGCCGATCGAGGGGCTCTTGATCAGGCAGCTGGGCTGGCAGAGCGCGCTCGCGGCGGTGGCGATGCTGGCGCTGGTGATCATGCCGCTGGCCTTCGGCCTGCGCGAACCGCAGCGCGGCGCGCTCGCCGGGCACCGCGACCAGTCGGTGCTGCAGGCGGTGGGCGAGGCCTTCCGCTACCCGAGCTTCGGGCTGCTGATGGCGGGGTATTTCGTCTGCGGCTTCCAGCTCGCCTTCATCGGCATCCACATGCCGACCTACCTGCGCGACCAGCGCCTGCCGGCCGAGGTGGCGGGCTACGCGCTGGCGCTGATCGGGCTCTTCAACGTGTTCGGCACCTACACGGTCGGGCTGCTGGGCCAGAAGCTGGCCAAGCGCAAGATCCTGGCGGCCATCTACTTTGCGCGGGCGGTCTCGATCGCGCTGTTCCTCCTGGCGCCCATTTCGCCGCTCAGCGTGTACGTGTTCTCGGCGGCCATGGGCTTTCTCTGGCTGTCGACGGTACCCGCCACCAACGCGATCATCGCGGGCATCTTCGGCGTGGCGCACCTGTCGATGCTCAGCGGCTTCGTGTTCCTGAGCCACCAGGTCGGCTCGTTCATCGGCGTCTGGCTGGGCGGCTACCTGTACGACACCACGGGCAGCTACGACATCGTCTGGTACATCGCGATCGCGCTGGGCGTGTTCGCGGCGCTGATCAACCTGCCGGTGAAGGAAAGCGCCATCGCGCGCGGCGGCCGGCCGGCCGCCATGCCCGGCTGACCCTGGCCGTGGACAATGGCCCCATGACTCCGCAGATGCGCCACCACCTCCTGCATGCCGGCTGGCTGGTCGCCGCGCTGGCGGCGCTGGGCGGCGTCTTTGTGCTCTACGTGCACCCGGATTTCCTGGTCACGCTGGTCGACCAGGTCTGGTCCTGCTTCTGATGATTGCTATGAAAGATGTAGCGCCTTCGCATGGCGGAACCGCGCCGTCGGAATGGATCGTGCGGTGGTCGCACCTGCTCGCCCCTGGCGCCACCGTGCTCGACGTGGCTTGCGGCCATGGACGGCACATGGGGTGGTTCGCGGCGCGCGGGCATGCGGCGACGGGCGTGGACCGCTCGGCGGAAGCCGCCGAGGCCGCGGGCGCCTTCGGCCGCGTGCTGACCGCCGACATCGAGTCCGGCCCCTGGCCGTTCGCGGGCCAGGCCTTCGGCGCGGTGGTCGTCACCAACTACCTGTGGCGTCCGCGCATGGCGGACATCGTGGCCGCGGTCGCGCCCGGTGGCGTCCTGCTCTACGAAACCTTCGCGGCCGGCAACGAGACGGTGGGCAAGCCCTCGCGCCCCGACTTCCTGCTGCAGCCCGGCGAACTGCTGGCCGCATGCAAGGATTTGCGCGTGGTGGCCTACGAGGACGGCTTTGTTGCCGAACCGGCGCGCTTCGTGCAGCGCATCGCGGCCATCCGCGCCGGCGATGCCGACGCGGGCCAGCCCCCACGCCATCTGCTGCAGGGAAACTGAGCCCGCCGGGGCAGCCGTTTCCGGGAATGCCGGAGTCAGTAGAATCGGCGCTTTCGTCCACCCGACAGAGAGATTCCCCTTGGAGCAACTGACAGGCAGCATCGTCGCTCTCGCCACGCCGATGCACGACGACGGCAGTGTCGACTACCCCGCCCTTCGCCGGCTGATCGACTGGCACATCGACGAAGGCACCGATTGCCTCGGCGTGGTCGGCACCACCGGCGAATCGCCCACGGTCGACGTGGAAGAGCATTGCGAGATCATCCGCGTGGCGGTCGAGCAGGCCAAGGGCCGCGTGCCCGTGATGGCCGGCTGCGGCGCCAACTCGACCAAGGAAGCCATCGAGCTCGCCAAGTTCGCCAAGGGCGTGGGCGCCGATTCGCAGCTGCAGGTCGTGCCCTACTACAACAAGCCGACGCAGGAAGGCCAGTACCAGCACTTCAAGGCCATCGCCGAAGCCGTGGGCGACCTGCCCACCGTGCTGTACAACGTGCCGGGCCGCACCGTGGCCGATATGGCGCACGACACCGTGCTGCGCCTCGCGCAGGTGCCGGGCATCATCGGCATCAAGGAAGCCACCGGCAACATCGAGCGCGCGCAATGGCTCATCCGCGACCTGCCCAAGAACTTTGCCGTCTATTCGGGCGACGACCCCACTGCAGTCGCCCTCATGCTCTGCGGCGGCCAGGGCAACATCAGCGTCACGGCCAACATCGCGCCGCGCAAGATGCACGAGCTGTGCGTTGCGGCCATCGCAGGCGATGTACGCCGCGCGATGCAGATCCAGTTCGAGCTGATGCCGCTGCACCGCCACCTGTTCGTGGAGCCCAACCCGATCCCGCTGAAGTGGGCCATGTCCAGGCTCGGGCTGTGCGGCGGCGCATTGCGGCTGCCGCTCACCGAGCTGGCGGAAACGAACCGGCCCGTGGTCGAGGCTGCCTTGCGCGCCACCGGCCTGCTCAAGGGCTGATCCTCCCCGCTTTTCTTCCCGACACCTCCCATCGCTTTCCCCTGCCGCATCGAGGTTACGCAACCTTTTGCCTGAACCGTGCTCAGAGAGTGCGGGCAAAGCGGCCCACAGATTGACCGAACCCATTCCAACAAGGAAGACGACGTTGAAGAACCTTTCGCACATTTCGCGAGCTGCACTGCTGGCCACCCTCGTTGTCAGCCTCGCCGCCTGCTCCGTTCTCGAGAGCGACAAGATCGACTACAAGAGCGCCGGCAAGGCCCCCACGCTCGAAGTCCCGCCCGACCTGTCGCAGCTCTCGCGCGAGAACCGCTATGCGGTGCCGGGCGGTGCGGTCACGGCCAACGCCTACCAGGCCGGTGCCGCCAATGCGCCGGGCATTCCCACCGCGGTGGCCAACATCGGCGACGTGCGCATGGAGCGCTCGGGCACGCAGCGCTGGATCGTCATCAACCGCTCGCCCGACCAGCTCTGGGATCCGGTGAAGGACTTCTGGCAGGAAAGCGGCTTCCTCCTGACCACCGAGCAGCGCAACCTCGGCATCATGGAAACCGACTGGGCCGAGAACCGCGCCAAGCTGCCGCAGGACATCATCCGCGGCACGCTGGGCAAGCTGGTCGACTCGGTCTACTCGACCGGCGAGCTCGACCGCTTCCGCACGCGCCTGGAGCGCACGCCCACGGGCACCGAGATCTTCATCAGCCACCGCGGCATGCAGGAGGTCTACAACAACAGCCGCCAGGACCAGACCGTGTGGCAGCCGCGTCCGAGCGATCCTGAGCTCGAGACCGAGTTCCTGCGCCGCCTGATGGTCAAGCTCGGCGTGACGCAAGAGCAGTCGAAGATCCTGGCCGCCACCACCGCGCCCTCCAAGACCGCGACCGTCGCCAACGTGAGCGGCCAGCCGGTCGTGCAGATCAACGAAGGCTTCGACCGTGCATGGCGCCGCGTGGGCCTGGCGCTCGACCGCACCGGCTTCACCGTGGAAGACCGCGACCGCAGCGCCGGCATCTACTACGTGCGCTACGTGACCCCGAACCCCGACAAGAAGGAGCCCGGCTTCTTCGGCAAGCTGTTCGGCAGCTCCGAGAAGAACGAAGCACCGATCAAGTTCCGCATCCTCGTGAAGGGCGGCCAGGGCGAGAGCACCACGGTCTCGGTGCTGAACGCGAACGGCGCGCCCGAAACCTCGGCGAACGCGCAGCGCATCGTCCAGGTCATCGCGGACGACCTGAAGTAAGCCGCATGCTCCGCTTCCGAAGCCTCGGCAGCGGCAGCACGGGCAATGCCGCGCTGGTGGAATCCACCAGCGGCGGGCGCACTTCGCGGCTCCTGGTCGACTGCGGCTTCGGCCTGCGGCAACTCGATATTCGGCTTGCCAAGGCCGGCCTCGCGGCCAGCGACATCGACGCGGTCTTCATCACCCACGAGCACGGCGACCACATCGGCTGCGCCCACTCGCTGTCGCGGCGCAGCCGCATTCCCGTCTGGATGAGCGAAGGCACCTGGCTCGCCACCGGGGCCCGCGATTTCGAAGGCCGGCTCAACCTCGCGCGCGACGATGCCGAATTCGCGGTCGGCGACATCGCGGTGCGGCCCTTCACCGTGCCGCACGATGCGCGCGAGCCGCTGCAGCTTCGCTGCTCCGACGGCGCGCGCACGCTGGGCGTGCTGACCGACCTGGGCCATGCCACCGCGCATGTGCTGGCCCGCCTGAGCGGCGTGCATGCGCTGCTGCTCGAGTTCAACCACGACAGCGAACTGCTGGCCAATTCGGCCTATCCGGCCTTCCTGAAGCTGCGCGTTGGCGGCAGGCACGGACACCTGTCGAACGATGCGGCCGCGGAAATCGCACGCGCGGTGCGCCACGACGGCCTGCGCCACGTGGTCGCGGCCCATCTGAGCGAGCAGAACAACCGCCCCGACATCGTGCGGCGCCTGATGGCCGAAGCCCTCGGCGGGCACGAGGCCGAGATGCTCACGGCCAGCGCGTCGGAAGGCTCGCCCTGGCTGGACGTGTGATCGCGGCGCGGCGTTGTTCCGAGCCCCCATGCAAAAAGCCGCCACCAGGCGGCTTTTTGCTGGGTGAATGAACACCCGGGTTATTGCTTCGGCGCTTCGTTCTTCTTGGCGGCCTCGGTCGCGGCATTGGCGG
>NZ_JBFTPJ010000084.1:0-10467 GCF_056398445.1 Variovorax sp. 01T439_2 | reverse complement strand
GCCGAGCGCGCCGAAGTACTCGTTGAAGCCGGCCAGCAGGTCGGTCTTGGTGACCAGCACGTACACCGGAAAATTGATGCCCAGGCCGTTGCGCAGTTCGAGCAGCCGCTTGCGCAGCGCCATCGCGTGGCGCGCGCGCTGCGCGTCGTCGGCCAGCGGCAGGTCGGCAATGCTGATGGTGAGGATGGCACCGTTGATCGGCTGGCGCGGCCTGAACTTCTTGAGCAGGTCGAGGAAGCCCTTCCACTCGCCCTCGTCGGTCTCGCGGTTGCTCTCGTGCGTGGTGTAGCGCCCGGCGGTGTCGATCAGCACCGCCTCGTTGGTGAACCACCAGTCGCAGTTGCGCGTGCCGCCGATGCCGCGCACCGCGGCCTTGCCGAGCTGGTCGGCCAGTGGAAAGTCGAGGTCGGAGTTGACCAGCGCGGTGGTCTTGCCCGAGCCCGGCGCGCCGATGAAGATGTACCAGGGCAGCTGGTACAGGTACTGGCGGTCGAACAGCGCGAAGCGCCCCGCGGGCTTGCCGCTGGCATCGGCGCCGAAGCGCATGTTCTTCAGGATGGACGTGGCGTCGGTGAAGCCGCTTTGCAGCTCCTTGATCTCGGGCGCATCTTCCGGCTTGGCGGCCTTCTCCTTGGGCGACGGCGTGCGCAGCTGGTTGAGYAGCTGCGCATTGAGGCGCCGCTCGCGCCACTTGCGGTAGAGCACGCGCGCGATCCAGATCGCGAACATCAGCGCGATCACCACGATGCGCACGAACTCGCTTTCGAACGGCCGGTAGCGGCCCACCGCAATGACGGGGCCGATGATCCAGATCAGGAACGCAACGGCGAGCAGCCCGAGAAAGACCCACAGGTCGCGGCTCACGAGAAAACGGAAAATCGCGCGCAGCATCAGCGGGTTCCTCCCTGCGGTGCAGGAGCGGCGCCTGCGGCCACGGGTGCCACCAGCAGCGTCACTTCGACCCGCCGGTTGCGCGCACGGTTGGCCGGCGAATCGTTGGGCACCAGCGGGTCGGCATCGCCGCGGCCTTCGGCGCGCAGGCGCTCGGGCCGCGTGACGCGCGTGGCGATCATCTTCTTGACCGCATCGGCACGCGCCTGCGAGAGCTGCCAGTTGGACGGAAAGCGCACGCTGCGGATCGGCTGGTCGTCGCTGAAGCCGCTGATGAGCACATTGCCCTCCACCGAATTGAGCGCATCGGCCACGCGCGCGAGCACGGGCGCATAGCGGTCGAGCACGCGGTCGGAGCCCGATGCGAACAGGCCGTCGCCGCGCAGCACCACCACGCTGCGGTCGGCCTCGTCGCGCACCGTCAGCAGGCCGTCGCGGATCTCGGGTTCGAGAAAGCGCTGCAGCCGCGGCTGCGGTGCCGGCGCAACCGCCACGGCACGCTGCGTCTGCGGCAGGCGCACCGCATTGACCGCGGCGAATGCGCCGTCGGAACGGCCCGCCAGGCTGAAGGTGAGCACGCCGAACACCAGCACCAGCAGCACCGCCGCCACCGCGCCCACGGCCCACAGCGGCACCCAGTTGCGCGTGCGGCGCACCGGCGCGCTCGCATCCTGCCAGTGCGGCGACAGCGGCACGGCAATTTCGCCGCGCGTCTGGCGAATGATCTGCAGCAGCCGCTGCTTGAGCGTTTCGAGCTGCGTGCGGCCGTTGTCGATGACGCGGAAGCGCCCTTCGAAGCCCATCGCCAGGCAGAAGTAGATGAGCTCGATCAGCTGCAGGTGCTGCTGCGGGTTCTGCACCAGCCGCGACAGCAGCTGGAAGAATTTCTCGCCRCCCCAGGTCTCGTTGTGGAACATCACGAGCAGGCTCTGCGACGACCAGATGCTGCCGCCCCAGGGCGTGAGCGCGGCCGCTTCGTCGACCGCGGTGCACAGGCAGTAGCGCGCGCCGATGATCACTTCGGGCGCAATGCCGCTTTGCTGCGCACGCGTCTCGAAGCGCCGGACCTCGTCGACCAGGTGTTCGCGCAATTGCGCGGGCGCATCGTGGTAGCCGGTGGCGCGGATCTGCGGGATCAGGTCGAGCAGCGGGTTGGCCGCCRCCACGAGCGGGTTGTTGCCGGCCAGCGCCGTGTCGCCCGCATGCGGACGGCGTGCGTCATGCCAGGCGGTGAATGACTGCGGTTGCTGCTGCCCCGCGCCGCGCGATGCCGGCGGCATGTTCGCCGCATCGCCGTTGCCGCCGTTGTTGTTGGCGCCGCCGCCCGGGTTGGGCGGCACGAAGCCTCCCGGACCGACGGCCATGTCGTTGACACCGTTCATAGGGTCCCTCACGGACGAATTGCCCAGAACTCCATGGCCAGGCCCGGAAAGTCGCCGGCCAGGTGCATTGCAACGCCGCCCGATTTTTCGAGCTGGCGCCACATGTCGCCGCTCTTGTCGAGTTCGAAATAGTGGTAGCCCGCGTTGTATGGAATCTGGCGCGGCGCCACCGGCAGCGGCCGCACCGTGACGCCCGGCAGCTGCAGCTGCACGAGGTCGCGGATGCGCTCCACCGAACCGATCTTGACCTGCGTCGGAAAGCGCTGCTGGATCGCATCGGCGGGCAGGTTGGCATGCACCGCGAGCACGAAGCCCGCGTTGCGCACCAGCACCGGATCGGGCATGCGGCCCACGCGCACGCCGTGGCTGCGCTCCTCCAGCTCGATGGCGATGGCGCTCTGCTCGAGCACCGCCGAGAGCGAGCGCCGCAGCTCTTCCATCAGCGGCCGGATGGTCTCGTTGAGATTGTCGTGGTCGTACTTGGGCCATACCACGGGGCGCCGCGTGGGCGAGGTGTGCGTGGCGAGATGGCAGGCCAGCTTGAACCAGTCGATGAACAGTTCCTCGGGGTGCACCTGCACCGCATGCTGCGCATGCCAGGTCGTTGCGAGATAGCGGTTGACGAGTTCGAGCAAAAGAAAGTCGGAGACCTCGCTCACGCCGCCGCGGCCCGGCTGCGAGAGCCGCGAGGCCAGCGCCTCGGAGCGCTGCGTGAGCAGGCCGTGCAGTTCGGCAACCATGCTGCGCAGCATGGGGTGCGCCGATGCATCGAGCACCGGCGGAATGTAGTTGGCGTCGATCACCAGCTTGTGGTCGGTGCGCCGCTCGATCACGCGCACCGCGCCGATGGCCTGCCACTCCGCGGTGAGCGACGATGCGCGCGCAAGCCGCAGGCGCGGCTTCGCAAGCTGCAGCACCGCCGGGCCGAGCGCCACCGAATTGCCGTCGGCCACCTCGCGCTCGATCACGCCGAAGCGCGCGGCCGAGCCCTCGTCGTCGGCGAAGATGACCTCTTCGCTGCCGGTGCGGCGCAGCGGCAGCGCGAGCACGATGAGTTCATCGGTCAGGTCGCTCGGCACCTCGTAAGGCAGCGGTGCATCTTCGGCGCCGAAGGAAAAGGGCGTGCCATCGGGCAGCACGCCCGCGCCGCCGAGCAGCGACACGCGGCCGAGTGCGTGGGCATCGCGATCGATGTCCAGGCTGAGCCATCCCCAATAGGCACCTTGCAGGCCTGCGGTGCGGCGCGTGACGTACTGCTCGACATAGCGCTCCAGTTGCTGGAAGTGCTGCGGCCGCAGGTACATGCCTTCGGACCACACCACGCGATTCGCCAACGCCTGCGGAAGGGCGCCCTGCTTGCCGGCGCCCGGATTGCGAACTGTCACCAAAGAACCTCCTGGGGAGTGCCCACACTGAAGCGGGAGGCGCCCGTTAACGGCCTCCCGATTGAATCGGTTTTTTTCTCTGATGCTACACGGCGCTTCTTACGTTTTGCACCGCATTTAGCGTGCGAATTTCTCGCACTTTCTAACTACAAGGCCGCGAAATTAACGACTTGGTAGTAACTCGATGCCGCTCTTGCGGATCGCGATGCGCACGTTTTGCTCGCTCGGAGAAAACTGCCACACCTTGTAGAGATTGGTTTGCTTCGGCTCCTTGAGCGGCAGCACGATGCGCCAGCGTGCGGCCTCGAGCTTGCGGTAGCCGGCGATGATGCCGATGGCACGCGAGTCGAGCCCTGCCTCGCGCTTGAACACACGCTCTTCACCGCTGCGCATGATGGCCTGGTCGGCGTTCACGAGTTCCGCTGCAAGCGTTTCGCGGTCGCGGTCCTGTAGTGCAAAGTAGTC
Organism: Variovorax sp. 01T439_2; assembly: GCF_056398445.1. Classification (NCBI taxonomy): domain Bacteria; kingdom Pseudomonadati; phylum Pseudomonadota; class Betaproteobacteria; order Burkholderiales; family Comamonadaceae; genus Variovorax; species Variovorax sp. 01T439_2. The sequence continues at coordinate 6,344 of NZ_JBFTPJ010000084.1, read as the reverse complement.
TGCCGTCTCGAAGTTACCGGAAGATTTCAATTCGAAGACCTTGACGAGAATCGGCGCCGGCTGGCCGCGTCCGTCGGGGTTGACGCCATCGTCGATCCTGATCGTCACGGCATAGGGCGTGGGCAATGACTTCGCAGTCGATGCGCATCCACTGAGGCCACCCAGCAACGGTGCGGTTGCAAGTGCGCCTTGAAGCAGGGTTCGTCGATGCATTGAGATCTTCCCTAGTGGTTCGCGGCCTATATTATCGAAGTCGTGCGCACGAATCGCGTCGCATCGCGTGCCTGTCGCATGACAGCGGCACACTATCTCAAGCATTGCCTTTTGCAAGGTAGGAGAGAAGATTGAAGTCATGTCTGCCTGCTTTGGCGTTCACCTTGGTTCTGGTTGCTGGTTGCACGACCACGCCGCCGCCCGAGCCGCCGCAACCCGAACGCCTGAGCCAGCAAGTCGCGCGCAGCACGCTCGAGCGCGCGCAACAGGCCTATGACGAAGGCGACTACGCCAAGGCCATCACCACGCTCAAGAGTGGCGGCGTCTCGGTGTTCGACGCCGCAGAGCCGGCCACGCGGCTCGAGGCCATGAAGCTCGAGGCCTTCAGCTATTGCGTGGCCAACCAGGTGCCCGAATGCCGCGCGCAGTTCCGCAAGCTCATCGATGCGTTCCCCAACTTCGACCTCACCGTTGCCGAACGCAAGCACCCGGTGTGGGGCCCCGCCTTCGAGGCCGCCAAGCGAATGAAGCGTTGAACGCCGCAAGGGAGCCACGGCTCGACATCAACACGGAGATGCCATGCGTTGGACGGTGATCGAACATGCCGGCAAGCCGGTGGCCGCAGGCCCTTCGGCCTTGCTCGCGGCGCCCGGCGGAACCATCGGGCGCAGCCCCGACAACCACCTGGTGCTGCCCGACGAGCAGCGCCAGATCTCGCGCCTGCAGGCCACGGTGCGTTTCGACGACAGCGGCGCGGCGGTGCTGCGCAACATGAGCGCGGTGCTGCCCATCGGCGTCAACGAGCGCACGCTGCAGCACGAGCAGGAGGCGCCGATCGCCGAGGGCGACCGCGTGACCATCGGAAGCTATGTGCTGGTGGCGGGGAGCGGGCAACGCGCAGCAATCGCGGAGCCTGCTGCGCCGCTGATGGCGGCTGCACGGCCGCCGGCCGCGCCTGTGCACAGCGCATTGCCCGCCAACACCATGGCGCCCGCGCCGATGGACTCGCTGCTGCCGGCGGCCCCCGTCTCCGATGTGTTCTCGGACCTCTTCGGCGCCGGCGCGCTGCCGATTGGCGAGACGCAGCCCGTGACCGTGGCGATGCCGCCGCCGACCGTGCCGGCGCCACCGCCTGCACAGGTACTGGCCGCTGCGCCGGTGCCTGCAGCATCGCCATCGCCAGCCCCCTCGCCGGCAAGCGCGCAGGCAAGCACGCAGGCGAGCGCCTCGCAGATTCCCTCCGCCGCCGATTGGGATGCCATCCTCGCGAATGCGCCGCGCCGCGAGGCGAGCGCCTCCGAGCCCATGCCCGACCCGATGGCGCACGAGCCCTTCGAGCTGCCCTCGCAGGCGCGCAGGAACCCGGTCGATCCGCTGGCCGAGCTGAATCCGCGTGCGGAAGACAGCATGTCCGACGTGGCGCTCAAGCGCGGCATGGACCCGCTGTCCTTCTTTGCCGCCGACAACGACGCGCCCTCGCCGCTCTCCGATCCGCGCCCCACCGCGCTGACCCACGAAGATCCGCTCAGCGATGTGCATCCGGCCATCGATCTGCTGGCCAGGCCGGCGGCGGCCCCGCAGGGCTACAGCCATTCGAACCATGCGCGGGAACTGGCGGCGCAGTTCAGGCCGCCGAACCCGGTGCCCTTCGATCCGCCGGCCGCGAAGCCGTCCGAGCCGCAGGTGTCTGCGCAGGTTGAGCCGCCACCTTCGGCGCCACCGCCACCGCCGCCACCACCACCGCCAGCACCGGTGCCCGTCGCGGCCCCGCGCGTGGAGGATGTTGCGCCGCCCGCACCGCAGCAGCCGAAGCCTGTTGCCGCGCCCTCGCCCGTGGCCGCGACGCCAGTTCCTGTCGCGGCGCCGCCATCGGCCCCCGCCTCTTCAGACGAACTCTTCAGGGCCTTCCTCGAAGGCGCCGGCGTGCCCGACGTGGCCGGCCAGCAGCCGCTGGATGCCGAAGCCATGCGGCGCCTCGGCCGGCTCATGCGCGCGTTCACCGACGGCACCATCGAGCTGCTCTCGTCGCGCGCCATGCTCAAGCGCGAAGTGCGGGCCGAGATCACGATGATCGTCGACGAGGAGAACAACCCCTTCAAGATCCTTCCCAACGGCCGCGCCGTGCTGATGCAGATGTTCGGCGCGCGCATGCCCGGCTTCCTGTCGCCCGAGGCCGCCGTGCACGACGCGCTCGGCGACCTGCAGTCGCATCAGCTCGGCATGGTGGCCGGCATGCGCGCCGCGCTGCTCACGGTGCTCAAGCGCTTCGATCCCGCGGCGCTCAACACCGCCACGCCGCACGACGGCGGGCTGGGCGAAAAACTGCTGCCCGGCGGCCGCGAGGCGCGCCTGTGGCGCCAGCTGCAGAAGCTGCATGCAGAAACCACCGCGGCCGTCGAGGACGACTTCCAGGCCGTCTTCGGCCGGGCCTTCCAGCAGGCCTACGACAAGGAGATGGAACGCTTGAAGGAGGCACGCCGTGCTTGAGACCACCCCCCGCGCGTTCGCGGTGCCCATCTCGACCTCGCAGTTCTCCTGCGTCGGCGAGCGCAGCGGCAACCAGGACGCCATCGGCTACCACCTCGATGAATACAACGCCTGCTTCGTCGTGAGCGACGGCGTGGGCGGCAACGCGGGCGGCGAGCTGGCCGCGCGCATTGCGGTCGATACTGCGCTCAACACCTTCGTCGACAACCCCTCGGTGGCGCAGCACGACATCCTGCAGGCCGTGAAGGCCGCCAACGACGCCATCCTCGCCAAGCAGCGGGAGCTGGCCGACCAGAGCCGCATGAGCGCGACCATCGTCTCGCTGTTCGTGGACCGCACCAGCGGCCAGGCCTGCTGGGCCCATGTGGGCGACAGCCGCCTCTACTGGTTCCGCCGCGGCGCGCTGATGCAGCGCACCGAGGACCACAGCCTGTCGGAGCGCTCGGGCGAAGCCGCCCTCGGCAATGGTGCCAACGGCGGCGAACGGCTGGTGAAGACCAACCTGCTGTACCGCGCGCTCGGCGCCCGGGCCACGGCGGAAACCACCGTGTCGACGCCGCAGCGCCTGGCCGATGGCGACGCGTTCCTGCTGTGCACCGACGGCCTGTGGCAGCTCATTTCGCAGCAGGTGATGGAGCGCTCGCTGCAGCTGGCCGACAGCGCCGAGGAATGGCTCGCGCTGCTGCGCCGCGCGGCCGAAGCCAAGGCCGACGAGTCGCGCGACAACTATTCGGCGCTGGCGGTGTGGGTGGGGTTTCCGCAGCAGGTGACGCTGGCGGGGACGGCGCGGCCGGCGGCATGACAAGCTCCGCTCGCCACCCTCAGGCGGCGAGCATCAGCACTTTGAACTGGCTCGGCACGATGCGCATGCCGACCATGTTGGTGGAATTCTGCAGCGTCAGGCTCGTCATCCGGGTGGCAGGAGTTCCCTTGAGAAGAACGGTAAAGGCGCCCGTCAGATGGCGGGACTGGCCCATGACCGTTTGCGACACCACACCCATGGCGACGCCCGCGTTGTCGCCGTTGGTCAGCGGCGTGACGGTGGCCATGTTGTGCGCCGGCGTGCACATGTAGAGGATGTTGTACGCGTTCGGTATGGCCGTCGGACCCAACGCGAAGTCCGGATAGGGGATCGGAATGGCCGGCGGCGTCTTGCACACATCGGGGAATGCGAGATCCATTCCCATCATCTGGCAGTTGGCGAACATGCGTTTCTCCTTGGATCCATGAATATCAGCCCATATGAATCTGCTTGGCATCGACCTTGACGATTTCTTTCGCCGTCACGACGGTGTTCTTGCCATGCAAACGCGCCGTCTCCGCGGCTTCGTAGTCGATGCGTCCCGCACGCAAATGCTCCACGTCCTCGGTCATGCGAAATGCCGTCTTGCTCAGATGCACGAGACGGTCCATCACGGCTTCGTAGACCCTGCCGATCACACGGATCGAAAGCACGGTGGTCACCGCCTCCTGTCCCTGATATTGAAGCCGGTCCACCCGGCAATCGGCATCTTCAGCGTTGATTCTGAGGTGCGGTGCATCCAGGCTCAGGCCCTGTTCGCCACGCATCGCGATGTGCGTCGAGCTCTCGACGGTGACCGCTCCGCGCTCCGAAGCGAGCGTCATGTCTCCCGCCACATCGATGCGCGACGCGCTTGCGTCGGCCTGCTCCGCCACTGCCGTCAGGTAAAGGCGGGTCGCGTCGGGCCCCGTCACCAGCACGGTGTCACCGACGGCCGGGCGCAGCAGGCAGCTCGCTGCCCGTGCGCATCGCAGCAGTTGCCGGCGTTCGGTCTGCACGCTGTAGATTCCCCCGGGCAAGACGCCCGTGACGATGCCGATGGTGTTGACCATTCCGCCCTGCTCGGACGCATGCGCGGCTTCGCGTGGTGAATCGTCACGAATGGCCGTCACGGAGGAAACGCGTGTGGTCATGATGAAGTTTCCAGTTTCAAGAGGGATATGCGCCCGGACGCGCGAGGCGGCGTGCCGAGAACTCCTCGGCGGCAAACAGGTCGGGGTCGTTCAACAGCAAGCCACCACGGTCGCCATATCTCGTTCCCTCCTGTTGCGCGCGGTGAACCTTGGTGCGCAGGAAGCGAGCGCCCCGCAGATCGGCACCACGCAGATCGGCGTGAGAAAAATCGGCGTATGTAAGGTCCGCCCTTGCGAAGACGGCATGGCTGCAGCTGGCACGCTGGAAGATGCACTGCTCCAGTTTCGCGTCGGAGAAATCGGCTCCGCGCGCCTGTACCTCGACCCAGATGCTCTGATTGAAATGGGCGCCGCGGCAACCGACGCCATCGAGCTTGGCCGACGGAAAGAGGCACTGGGGCGCATGGACCCGGTTCAGGCTCGCGCCTTCGAGCTTGGCGCCCTTGAAGTTGCATTGCACCAGCATCGACTCATCAAAGTCGCATCCGTCGAGTTCTGCGTCGATGAACTGGCAAAGCAGGAACTTCTGCGCATTGAATCTCTGTCCCGAGAGCTTGGCCTCGGAGAAGACAGCCTTGTCGAACCGGCTGCCGCGGAAGATTGCCGATCGAAGATCTGCCCGGTAGAACACTGTCTTGTGCAGGAGCGTCGTGGAAAAGTCGGTGGCATCGAGTGAGGTCTCGGAGAACACCAGGGCTTCCGACAGCACATTGACGAACGAGGCGCGGTCGAGCGTGCAGTTGGCAAAAGAGGCAACGCCGGCATTTGCGTCATCGAGCTTTGCGCCAGCCAGTCCACATTGGTAGAAGGCGGCACCGTCGAGCGTGGCGCCGACCATCCGGACCCCGGTTGCATCGCAATGCTCGAATGCACAACGGTCCACATGCGCGGCATCAAGCCGGGCCCCGGCAAGCTTGCACTGCTTGAAGATGCTCGCATCGAGCTTGGCACCGGACAGATCGGCACCACTCAGATCGGTCTCCAGGAAAATGGCACCCGTGAGGTCCATGCCCCGAAAGTCGAGCGCTTGAAGTTGCTTCCGAGCGATCGTTTCTCCGCCATGGATCATCGCCTGCACACTGGCCGGGGTCATTCCACCTTCTCTTTCTTGCGCAAGGGAACTGTCTTGACCTGCTCGACATAGGCACCGTCGAAAAGCGTTCTGTCATCGATGAGACATTGCGACAGGTCCGCCCTGAACAGGTTGGCACGACGCAGGTCCGTGGACACGAGCACCGCCTTCTGCAGGATGGCGCCGCTGAGATCGGCATCCAGCAGCGACGCCCGGGTCAGGTCCGAACGCACGAACATCGCGCCTTTGGCGTCGGCACCCTCCAGGTTCGTGCGATGCATCGATGCCCCGGAGAAGTCGCTGTTCTCGATCCGCGCATTCGCAAAGTCCGCTTCGTCCAACGCAATACCACGCAGGCTGCAGTCGCGCAGCATGGCGCCTCGAAAGCAGACCTTCCTCAAGCTGCTCTCTCCCACGAAGCAGGTGGTCGTCAAGTGTGCGGCCGAGAAATCGAGACGGCCTGCGCCATCGGTGTTGACCCATCCGCATGAATCGAGCTCGGCGTGCGCAAAGCTCAGTTCGTTGACATCGCAATCGATCCACGACATCTTGTGAATCCGTGCGTGGTCGAAGCGCACGCCATGCATCACGGACTTCTCCAGCACATGGGCATAGGAGATGCCGGCACGTTCGAAGC
>NZ_JBFTPJ010000083.1:0-10533 GCF_056398445.1 Variovorax sp. 01T439_2 | reverse complement strand
GCCCCTGTGCGCTGGGCCTGGCAACGCCGGTCGCCGTGGTGGCCGGCACCGGCGTGGCGGCGCGCCGCGGCATCCGCATCAAGGACGCGCGGGCGCTGGAGCTGGCGCACCGTGTCGGCACCGTGGCCTTCGACAAGACCGGCACGCTGACACTGGGCCGCCCGGTGCTCACGGCACTGGTGCCGATGGCGGGCAGCGGCGACGAAGCCGCATTGCTTGCAACTGCCGCCAGCCTGCAAGGCGGCAGCGAGCATCCGCTGGCACGCGCCGTGATGGCGGCTGCCAAACAGCGCGGCGTGCAGCCGCTGCCCTTGAGCGCGATGCAGGCGATGCCGGGCCGCGGCGTGCGCGGCCTGGTGGATGGCGAGCCCTGGGCCATTGCCAGCCTGCGCTGGTGCGCGGAGCTTGGCGCCGTGCCCGACGCCGCACAGCTCGAGCGCCTGCATGCGCAGGGCGCCACGGTGTCCGCGTTGCTGCGTTTCGACGCGGCGGGCGCTGCCCGGGTGCAGGCGCTGCTGGCCTTTGCCGACGAGCCCAAGCCCGAAGCCGCGCAAGCCATCCGCACGTTGCATGCACGCGGCTTGCGCGTGGTGATGATCTCGGGCGACAACCTGCGCGCTGCGCAGGCGATGGCCGCGCGGCTCGGCATTGCGGCCGAGGACGTGCGCGCCGAGGTGCTGCCCGCCGACAAGGCGGCGCAGGTCAGCGCCCTGAAGAAGAACGGCCAGGTGGTCGCGATGATCGGCGACGGTGCCAACGATGCACCCGCGCTGGCCGCGGCCGATGTGGGCATTGCGATGGCGCCTGCGGGCGGCGGCACCGACGTGGCAATGGAAGCGGCGGGCATCACGCTGATGCGCGGCGACCTGGCGCTCGTGGCCGAGGCGCTCGAGCTCTCGGCACGCACGGTGGCCAAGATCCGGCAGAACCTGTTCTGGGCCTTTGCCTACAACGTGGCCGGGATTCCGCTGGCCGCCTTCGGGCTGCTGAGCCCGGTGGTGGCGGGTGCGGCGATGGCGTTGTCGAGCGTCAGCGTGATGGCCAACGCGCTGCTGCTGCGGCGCTGGAAGCCCTGAGCCTTCGCCGATCTCAATCGATCAGCAGCGCCAGCAGGTGATCGTCGATGTAGTCGGCCTCGCCGGCGCGCTTGTAGAACCTGCGCAGGGTGCCTTCGTACTCGAAGCCCAGCTTCTCGTAGAAGCGCAGCCCTGGCGCGTTGTCGCTCTCGGCATAGAGCTCGATGCGCTTGACGCCCTCGGCCTTGAGCCTGGCGATGGCATCGTTCACCATGGCCTGCGCAATGCCCTTGCCGTGCAGCGAGGGATCGACCGCCAGCGTGCCGAAGCAGGCCACGTGCCGCGCGCGGCCCGGGTAGCGCGTCGCGCGGTAGAAGCCCGCGACGCGGCCGTCGACTTCATAGACATGGAAGCTGCGGCTGTCGACCAGCTCCTTGTAGATGGCGCGGAATTCATCGAGCGGCATCGGGTCGTAGCCCAGGAACGGGACCACGCTCTCGTGCATGTAGATGGAGAAGACCGCTTCGAGGTCCTGGGGTGTGGCGAGCCTGCGCATGGGGACGGGTTTTCTGGGGATGCGGCGACGAAGGCGCCAGCATACCCAGTCCGTCGCCCAGTTCCTCAACGGTCGATGGTGCGTCCCGCGACCAGCACGGCGTTGGTGCCTCCGAACGCGAACGAATTGGAAAGCACGTAGCGCAGGTGGCGGGCTTCGCGCGGCTCGCCGCGCACGAAGTCCAGATCGAAGGCCGCATCGGGCACGCGCAGGTTGGCGGTCGGCGGAAGCACCCCTTGCGCCAGCGTTCGCAGCGCCGCCACCAGCTCGATGGCACCGCCGCCGCCCAGCGCATGGCCGTGGATGGCCTTGGTGGCGCTCACCGGCGTGGCACGGCCGAACACCTCGCGGATGGACGCCGCCTCGGCGGCGTCGCCCGCCGTGGTGGCGGTGCCGTGCGCATTGATGTGGCCGACCTGCGCGGCCTCGATGCCCGCATCGCGCAGCGCCGCGCGTATGGCACGCACCTGGCCGGCGGAGTCGGGGTTGGTGATGTGCGTGGCATCGCAATTGGTGGCGTAGCCCGCAAGGAAGAGCGAAGAGGCATTCACGGCGCCTCGCGCGCTRGCATGCGCTTCCGATTCGAGCACCAGCGCCGCCGCGCCTTCGCCGAGTGCGAAGCCCGCGCGGTCGCTCGAGAACGGCCGACAGGCGCTGGCGGGTGCACCGGGCGGCGGCGGCGCCGTGACGCGCATCGCATGCCAGCTGGCCATCACGCCCGGCGTGAGCATGGCCTCGTGTCCCCCGACGATGGCCACATCGATCCAGCCGCCCCGGATGGCGCGCATCGCCTCGCCGATGGCCACGGCCGAGGAGGCACAGGCGCAGGCGTATGCAATGGCCGCGCCCTGTGCGCCGAACTGCAGCGCGAGCTCCGCCACCGCCGCGTTGGGCATCACGGTGAGCACGGTGGTCGGCCGCATGCGGCGCTGCTCACCGTAGAGCGCGCGCGTGGTGTCGTCGAAGCTGCCGGCGCCGGCCAGCCCGCTGCCCCAGAAGATGCCCAGGCGTTCGGGGTCGACGCTGCCGGCAGCCAGGCCCGCCTGCGCCGCGGCATCGCGCGCGGCCGCGAGTGCCATGGCGGTGCCTCGATCGAGCGGCAGGCGCGAATTGCTGCGCACGGCGGCCGCGTCGAAATCGCAGGCGGCCACGGCCAGCGTGATCGGATCGAGGCCCGCGATCTCGAGCGCTCGCGCGCGCACCGCGGAACGGCCGCTGAAGAGCGCATCGTCGAAGGATTCGACGGTGCCGCCCAGCGGTGTGACCAACCCGATGCCGGTGACGTGAACGCGGGCGCCGCTCACGCCTGCGCGGCCATCGGCGAATCGAGCTTGCAATCGATCTGGGCTTCGATCGCCTCGCACAGGTGGCCGAGCGTGATGCCGGCCTCGCGCGGATCGAGTCGGTCTTCGGGCAGGCGCAGATGGAAGGCGTCTTCCACCGCGAACACGAATTCCATCAGCGACAGCGAATCCAGGCCGAGCTCGGACAAGGCCGCGCCGGGCGCGATCGCATCGCGCGCCACGTCGAACTGGTTCACCAGGATGGCGGCGATGCTGTTGAAGACGGTCGAAGACGAGGAGGAGGAAAAGGAGGAGGAAGAAGACATGGCGTGCTTTCTTTCTTTCAGGCGGCCAGCGGGCGCGCGGACAGGGCACCGAAGGGCTCGGGCGTGCCGTGGGCCACGGCATCGGCGAAGGCGCAGGTTTCGCGCACCACCTGGTGGCGGTCGTTGTCGATCGTGATCATGTGGTAGCTGTTGGCCAGCACCACGCTGCGGAAGGACGGGCAGCGAAGGCCGCGCGCAAGGAGGTCGACATTGGCGAGGCTGGCCACCTCGTCCTCGCGCGCATGCAGCGCGAGCACGCTGGCGCACTGCACGCGGTGCAGGTTGCGCCGCACGTGGCGGATCAGCCGGTCGTGCTCGCGCAGGTGGCCCACGCCGATCACCGCGCTGCCGGCGCTCGACACCTTGCGGTGGCGCAGCTCGCGCTCGATCCATGCGCGCACGCGTTCGTTCTTCACGCCGTAGGGCGCGCGTTCGCGGTATTGCCAGAAGCGCCCGAGCGGCGTGTAGAAGGCCAGCGGCAGCAGCACCTGCGTTCGCGGCACGGCCCAGCCGTCGAAGCGCAGCGTGGTCGACATCAGCACCAGCGCATCGACGCCGCTGCCGCAGCGGATGGCCGCGCCCAGCGCCAGCGACGAACCGGCCGAGATGCCCACCAGCATCACGCGATCGTGCGCTGTGCGCAGCGCCTTCACCCGTGCTTCGATGGCGTCGATCCAGCGTTCGTACGGCAGCGCCTGCTGCACCGGTGCGGAGGCATCGAAGGAGTAGCCGTCGACGCGCATCGGATGCACCGGGTAGCCGCTCGCGCGCAGGGACGACTGCACGGTCAGGAGCTCGTCAGGTGTGCTGCATAAACCATGCAGCAGCACAATGGCCGTGCGCCGCACCGCGGGATGCACGACGCTCAGGAGATCGGAGGGATCGCGGGCGCTCATCGCGTGGTGCGAGCGGCCCGGAAAGAGACCCGTGCCGCAGGTTGCTGTCGTATGCTCATGGCGCGTTTATCGCCGGGGTGTGCTGACCGGCCGCTGACCCTCCTTCGCGCAAGAATAGGCACTTCCAACCACCACACACACCATGCGAATCCTGCTTGTCGAAGACGATGCCGTGCTGCGCGACGTGATGCTGCGCAGCCTTGCGGATGCCGGCCACCGGGTCGACGTGTCGACCAACATCGAGGACGCCGACCACCTCTGGCGTGTGCAGCCCTTCGATGCGGTGCTGCTCGACCTGAACCTGCCGGCCACGGCCAGCCCCACCAGCGGCCTGGCGAGCGGCCTCAATGCCCTGCGCCAGGCGCGCGCCCGCGGCKACCGCACGCCGGTGCTGGTGCTGACCGCGCGCGGCCGCACCGAGGAGCGCATTGCGGGCCTCGATGCCGGCGCCGACGACTACCTGGGCAAGCCCTTCGACCTGGCCGAGGTCGAGGCACGGCTGCGCGCACTGGTGCGGCGGGCCAAGGGCACCGAAGACATCGTGCTGCTGGGCCAGCTCAAGCTGGACCGCAAGGCGCGCCGCTTTTCCACCGCGAGCGGGCCGCTCGACCTGCCGGCGCGCGAGTTCGAGGTGCTGTGGGAGCTGATGAGCCCGCCGGGCCGCACGGTGAGCAAGCGGGCGCTGTCCGACAAGCTCTCCAGCTTCGACGAATCGCTGGGCGACAACGCGCTGGAGGCCTTCATCTCGCGGCTGCGCAAGAAGCTGGCCGGTTCGGGCGCGGGCATCCGCACGCTGCGCGGCATCGGCTACCTGCTCGAAGCCGAAGTGTGAGCCGCACGCAGCCGGCCGCGCCCGGGCCATCGAAGGCAGCGCCTTCGCTTACGCGGCGCGTGCTGCGCAACGTGCTGGTGCCGCTGGCGCTCACGTGGATGGTGGGCGCGGTGATCGCGCTGGTCATCGCCAACTATTTTTCCGAGCAGGCCTTCGACCGCGCGATGCTCGACGACGCCTATGCGCTTTCGGCCAACGTGCAGGCGGGCGAGCGCGGCATCGAGCTGCTGCTCACGCCGCGCGAAGTGGCCACGGTGCTGTTCGACCAGGTCGACAAGATCTACTTCGCGGTGCAGCGGCTCGACGGCACGCTGATCTCGGGGCAGCCGGGCCTGACTGCGCCGCTGCCCACGGGCGATGCGCGCTACCGCTTCTCGGACGTCAACTTCGACGGCAAGGTCCTGCGCGCGGTGGTGCTCGAGCCGGTTGCCGAGGCGGGCACTCTGATGCCTTACCGGGTGGTGATTGCCCAGACCACGCTGAGCCGCGCGGCGCTGGTGCAGCGGCTGCTCGGCTATGCGCTGGCGCCGCAGGTGCTGCTGCTGGTTCTGCTCGCGGTATGGCTCTGGCATGGCATTCGCAGCGACCTGCGTCCGCTCGGCGAACTCCAGCAGGCGCTGGACCGGCGCGATGTGTACGACCTCTCCCCGGTCGCGGTGGTGCGCACCTCGCGCGAGGTGCAGCGCCTGGGCGATGCCGTCAATGCGCTGTTCGACCGGCTGAACCACAGCGTGCGTGCGCAGCGCGAGTTCGTGGGCAACGTCGCGCATGAGCTGCGCACGCCGCTCGCGGGCATTCGCGCACTGGCCGAATACGGGCTCGCGCAGCACGACTCCACCGTGTGGCGCGAGCAGCTCGCGCGCGTGGCCGAGCGGCAGGCGCGCGCGAGCCACCTGATCGACCAGCTGCTGGCGCTCGCGCTCGCGGATGAAGCGCGCACCGGCCTCGCGCGCGAGCCGGTGCGGCTCGACATGCTGGCCGAGCAGACGGTGCTGCGGCACCTGGCCCGCGCCGACGCGCACGGCGTCGACCTGGGCGCGCGCGGCCTCGACGAGCGCGTGACGGTGCTTGCCAACGAAGCGCTGGTCGAGGGCATTCTCGACAACCTGATCGACAACGCGCTGCGCTACGGCGGACGCACCATCACCGTCGAGCTGGCGGGCCGCACCCTGAGCGTGATCGACGACGGCCCCGGCATTCCGCTGGAAGCGCAGCGCGACCTGATGCAGCGCTGGTCGCAGGGCCCGGCGGGCCAGAAGCTCGGGCAGGGCTCGGGCCTGGGCCTGTCGATCGTCGCGCGCTATGCGGAGCTGCTGGGCGCCGAGCTGCGGCTCGATGCGGCCGAGCCCACGGGGCTGCGCGTGAGCATCAGCTTCGCGGAACTGCGCCTGGCGGCGGCCGGCGATTAATCCCCGAACTCCGCTTCGCCTTCGATCTCGACCGGGAGGTTGAACGGAAGCTCCGCCATGCCGACGGCACTGCGTGCGTGCGCGCCGATCTCCGGGCCGAAGAGTTCGAGCACGAGGTCCGAGAAGCCGTTGATGACGGCGGGCTGCCTGTCGAAGCCCGGTGCCGAAGCCACCATGCCGAACACGCGCGTCCAGGCCGTGATGCGGTCGAGGTCGCCGAGCGCGCGCTGCAGGCTGCCGAGCATCGCCAGCGCGGTGAGCCGCGCCRCCGCGTAGCCCTGCTCGACCGTCAGCTCGCGGCCCAGCTTGCCGAGCGGCGCGGCAATGGTGCCGTCGGCATTCAGCGGGCCGTGGCCCGAGATGATGGCGCGGCGCCCGGCGATGCGCACGAAGGCGAAAGGCAGCACCACGCCCGGCGGCGGCGTGACCGGCGGCGGCAGCACGAGACCGAGCGTGGCGAGTCGCTGTTCGATGCGGGCCATGGCGTTTTTTTTCTCCTGCAAACTCAGTCCAGCGCCGGATAGTCCGTGTAGCCCTGGGTGCCGCCGCCGTACATGGTGGYCTTGTCCACGGCGTTGAGCGGCGCGTTCTCGCGCAGGCGGCGCACCAGGTCGGGGTTGGCGATGAAGGGCTTGCCGAAGGCGACGAGGTCGTCGCCTTCCTTGACGGCCTGGTCCGCCAGCGGCTTGTCGTAGCCGTTGTTGACCATCCATGCGCCCTTGCCGCCGGCCTCGCGGTAGGCGGCCTTGAGTGCCTCGTAGTCGAAGGGGCGGTCCTCGATCTCGCGCGGGCCGCCGGTGGCGCCTTCGATCACGTGGATGTAGGCCAGGCCGAGCGGGGCGAGCTGCTTCACCACGTAGGTGAAGAGCGGCTGCGGATCGGAGTCGTGCACGTCGTTGGCCGGCGTGACGGGCGACAGGCGGATGCCGGTCTTGCCGCCGCCGACCGCGTCGACCACGGCGCGCGTGGCCTCCAGCAGCAGGCGGGCGCGGTTCTCGATGCTGCCGCCGTAGTCGTCGGTGCGCTTGTTGCTGCCGTCCTTGAGGAACTGGTCGAGCAGGTAGCCGTTGGCGCCGTGGAGTTCCACGCCGTCGAAGCCGGCGGTTTCCACCGCGTTGCGCGCGGCGGCTGCATAGGTGTGGACGATGCCGGGCAGCTCCTCGGCATCAAGGGCGCGCGGCTCGGAGGTTTCGACGAAGGTCGGCACGCCCTCCTTGATGAGCACGGTCTTGGTCCTGGCGGTGATGGCCGAAGGCGCGACCGGCTTGCCGCCGCCGGGCTGCAGTTCGCTGTGCGAGACGCGGCCCACGTGCCAGAGCTGCACCACGATCTTGCCGCCCTTGGCATGCACCGCATCGGTCACGCGCTTCCAGGCGTCGAGCTGCTCGGTGCCGTAGAGGCCCGGCACGTCGGCATAGCCCTGGCCCTGGTGGCTGATGGCGGTGGCTTCGGTGATGAGCAGGCCGGCGCTGGCGCGCTGCGCGTAGTAGGTGGCGGCAATGTCCTGGGGAATCGCGTTGGGCGAACGGTTGCGCGTGAGCGGCGCCATCACGATGCGGTTGGCGAGCTGCAGGTCACCGGCCTGTACGGGATCGAAGAGGGAGGGCATGGCGAAACGTCAAAGAGTGGGACAGAGGCCGCGAGGCTAAACCTGCACAGTCAAACCTGCTGTCGCACGGTTGTCCGTTTGCTGCTAGGCGTTCAGGGCGCTGCGATCGGACCCTGCGAGCGCGAGCAGCTCCGCGCTCACGCGCACGGGCATCGCAAGCAGGATCTGCCCCATGCCCTTGCCGAGCGGATCGTTGCGCAGCGAGGCCATGCCGCCGCCGCCGAGCGCCTGCCCGCAGACGAAGTTGAAGGCGCCGATGCCCGGCACTTCGTAGCGCGTCACCGGTCCCTTGACGAGGTGCGCGAGCCATTCGGCCACGCGCGCCTCGCTGAGCTGGCTGCGCAACAGCGGCAGCAGGGCAGGGTGGCGCGCGATGACGCCGATGTTCGAGGTGTCGCCCTTGTCGCCGCCGCGGGCCCAGGCCAGGCGGATGAGCGGTACTTCGATGGCGTCGGCATCGATGGAGACCACGGCATTCGCATCGACGGCGGCCTGCCGTGGCGAAGGCGCATCGGCCGCCGCCGCAACCACGGCGTCGCGCGGGATCTCGATGTGCTGTCCGTCGATGCTCACGCGCGCTTCGACCATCGTCTTGTCGAGCAGGAAGGCGTACTGCCGGATCGACGGCGAGACCGAGGGCCGCCCGCCCGCGCCCGTGGTGCCCGGCGCCCACGAGGTGCCGGCCGGCGCCACTTCGCGCGCGAAGAGTTCGAGCGCCTCCTTGTGCGCATGCGTGACCGCGAGCCGCAGCACGGCCTCGCGCGTCTGCAGGGCCTGCGCATGCGGGCCGTAGCAGGACTCGGCGCCAAGCACTTCGAGCTGCGTGCCGCTGTAGGGACCAAGGCCTTGCTGGTGGAACAGCGCACCGGTGCGCGCAAGGATCGCCTCGCCGGTGCGCCTGGCCTTGGCCACGGCGTCGAAGCCGACGATGGTGAGCTGCGCCGCGGCCTTGAAGCCCTCCGCATAGGTGGCGCAGACCTTGTAGCTCGCGGTGGGCGCGCGGCCCCGCGCGCCATGCACGCGCACGCGGTGCTCGCCGGCCTGCGCGATGCGCACCCGCGTGAAGTCGGCCACCACGTCGGGCAGCAGGTAGGCCGACGGATCGCCGATCTCGTAGAGCAGCTGCTCGCCCACCACGGCCGGCGTGAGCTTGCCGCCGGTGCCCGCGGGCTTGGTGACGACGAAGCTGCCATCGGCGCTGCACTCGACGATCGGATAGCCGATGTTCGGCCAGTCGGGCACGGTGTCCCAGTCGGTGTGCAGGCCGCCGGTGGCCTGGCAGCCGCATTCGATGATGTGGCCCGCGAGGCTGCCGGCGGCGAGCAGGTCGTGGTCGCCGGGTTGCCAGCCGAACGCATGCATCAGCACGCCGAGCGTCACGGCCGAATCGACGCAGCGGCCGGTGATGACCACCTGCGCGCCCGCATCGAGCGCGGCCTGGATCGGCCGTGCGCCCAGGTAGGCATTGGCCGTGAGCACGCGCTCGGGCAGCGGCGCGCCGCTCTGCAGTTCGCGCACGGGGGGCTGCTGCTGGCGCAACTGCGGCAGCAGCGGCGACACGTCGTCGCCGCTGACCACCGCGATCTTCAGCGCGATGCCCTGCTCGGCCGCGAGCGCGGCCAGTGCATCGGCGCAGCCCTGCGGATTGACGCCGCCCGCATTGCTCACCACGCGGATGCCCTGCTGCACGACATCCTTCAGCACCGCCTTCATCGCGATGGAGACGAAGTCGGTGGCGTAGCCGAGCTCCGGCTTCTTGAGGCGCGCGCCCGCGAGGATCGACATCGTGAGCTCGGCCAGGTAGTCGAACACCAGGTAGTCGATCTGGCCGCTGGCCACGAGCTGCGGCGCGCCCACGCTGCTGTCGCCCCAGAAGCCCGAGGCGCCGCCGATGCGCACGATGCGTTCGCTGCTGTTGTTGTTGCCGCTGCGCGCGCTCATCGGCCGCTCCATTGCGGCTTGCGCTTTTCGCGGAAGGCGCGCTGGCCTTCGGCCGCATCTTCGG
This sequence comes from Variovorax sp. 01T439_2, assembly GCF_056398445.1. Taxonomy (NCBI): domain Bacteria; kingdom Pseudomonadati; phylum Pseudomonadota; class Betaproteobacteria; order Burkholderiales; family Comamonadaceae; genus Variovorax; species Variovorax sp. 01T439_2. Next base: position 601 of record NZ_JBFTPJ010000083.1, on the reverse strand, counting down.
TGAGCGCGAAGAGGCCGATCTGGCTCTCGGTGAAGGCGATCGATTCCTCGAAGGCCATGGCCTCGATCTTCTTCATCGTGTAGAGGCCCCGGCGGATGGCGGCGGGCGACTTGTCGAGCACGCGGCCGAGCAGCCAGTCCAGGCTTTCGTCGACGTCCTCGCCCACGCGGTTCACGAGCCCGTGTTCGAGCGCCTGCGCGGCGGTGATGGGCTCGCCCGTGAGGCACATCTGGGCCAGCACGCGGCGCGGCAGCAGAGGGCCGAGCACGCTGAGCACCTGGGCGGGAAAGAGGCCGACCTTGACCTCGGGCAGGCCGAACACGGCGTGGCTGCCGGCAGCCGCCATGTCGCACATGCCCAGGATTCCCATGCCGCCCGCCATGCAGGCACCGTTGACGCGCGCGACCAGCGGCACCGTCAGCTGCCGCGCCTGGCGCAGGAGGTTGGCGAAGCCCTGGTACGGCTCGGCAGGGTCGAGCCTGAAAGAGGCGCCGCCTTGCAGGTCGGCACCGGCGCAGAAGGCGCGCGTGCCGGCGCCGGTGATGACCACCGCGCGCACGGCGCGGTCGGCACCGGCGCGGGACAGTGCCGACGAGAGCGC
>NZ_JBFTPJ010000082.1:0-10579 GCF_056398445.1 Variovorax sp. 01T439_2 | reverse complement strand
GAGCTGCTGGAGCCGCGATCACAGGCGCAGGTGCACACAAGAGCGTGGGCGTCGGCATGCCGAACATCCAAGGAGCCTGCAAAATGCCACGCCTATTTGTCCATGGCACGGTGTCTCCGCGCGCGAGCGCAGCAGGGAAGGAAACCTGCACGAGCCCTCCGCCAGCGAGCGCCGTCAGGTGCGGCCTCGATCTTTCCTATCATCCGCGACGGTCGGCCTGCTGCACTCACCGGACACTTCCCCCGCATCGAACTCCTTCGCCAGACGCATACGCACGGCCACAGCCGGCGATCCCTTGGGAGGTCGCCTCGCGCGTCCTGATGGAGCGACGACCAGGACAGCCCAATGACCCCGTCGCAGGAGAGCCTGGAGCGGTTGGCCACCAGGTCCATCTTGTTGCAGCGCAGCCGGATGCAAACGGTCTGTTGGCGCGCAAGAAGACGCCCCTTGCGTCGTTCGCCCCACTCCGATCGCAGGCGACAAAGATCGCTCACGGCGGCGTTGAATCGAACATGGAGCCCCCGTCCTACGGCACATCATCAAAACAGAGCCCCGTAAGGTCATTAAAGAGCGTACGGTCGGGAGACGTTCACAGTCCTCTCGCAATCGCGCGGCAGCTCGAAGTCGTAACACAGGAGCCGTCGCCATGTCGCTACCGCAGTCTCTCACTCATTCTCAGATCGATTTCATCGGGCGCGATGTCGAAGCCCTGGCCTCCCACATGCGCCATTGCGCACGCGCCCACGGGCGATGGTTTCCGGTGCGAAGCCACATGCAGCGGGTGCGCGCACTCCTTGCAGGCCGGGTCGTCACGATGGCCTGCGTTGCGGTTGCCTTCGTTGGTATGGGGCTGCTCGCCCTTGCTTGAGGGTGGCCGCGCCTGAACCGACCCGGGCTGCAAATTCGCCCGAGAGGGGGCGAACAGGCGGCACCCCCTTCGAATTCCGGACAAAGGCGGCGCGATGAGCGCCGCCTTTGTCGTGGGTCGGCTCGCAGATCTCAGCAGCTACGCGCGCACGCTGCTCCTTGCTCCCCATGAGCCGGTGGCACCGCCGATCCGCGCCGAATTCTTCGGAGCCCAGCGCTTCGAACAGCACGGCCACAGCCTGGCCCGCGCCCAGGCGATCGAACTGGACCCGCACCACGCACGCGAGGGAACGCCCTTTTTTCCGCGCGTAGACGAGAACCTCGAATCGCTGCGCAACGCCTTCGACTACATCGCGCTGATCTCGCAGAGCGGGCGCTATGTATCTCCCGCGGCCGAATGGCTGCTCGACAACTTCCATCTGGTGGAAGCGCAGCTCCAGCAGATCCACGACGGCGTGCCGCGCAGCTACTACGCGCGCCTGCCCAAGCTCGCCACGCCGCCGCTCGCGGGCCTGCCGCGCGTCTACGGCATGGCGTGGGCCTACGTGGCCCACACCGACAGCGTGCTCGACAAGACGCTGTTCACCGCCTTTCTCAACGCCTACCAGGACATCGACGAGCTCACGCTCGGCGAGCTGTGGGCGCTGCCCACCACGATGCGCGTGGTGCTGCTCGAAAACCTGCGCCGCCTGGCCGAGAGCATCGCGGAGAACAAGGTGGCATGCGAAATAGCACATGCGGTGTGGGACGCAGCGCCGCACCTGTCGACGCAAGACCTCGGCACGCTGTACCGCGCATTGCAAAGCCACAACCTGCAGGACGCCTACCTCACGCAGCTCTGGCAGCGCCTGCCGGTGGAGCATGGCGAGAACGTGCCGGCGCTGGTGCGCTGGACCGAACAGCACTGCCCCAACGGGCCGGCGCTGATCGGCGAGGCGCAGAACGCGCAGGCCGCGGCCAACCTCACGGTCGGCAACATCATCACCACGCTGCGCATGATCGGCCAGGTCGAGTGGAGCGACCTGATCGAACCCGTGAGCCGTTCGCTGCGCGTGCTGCGCGAGCTGCCGAGCTTCGCAGGCGAAAGCGAGCTTACGCGCCAGCAGATCACGCATGCGATGGAGCGGATCGCGCGCGACAGCGGCCGCTCCGAGCGCGAGGTGGCGCAGGCCGTGGTGCGGCTCGCGGCCGCTGCGCCGGCCGACGACGCAAGCGCCGGCAGGGATCGCGCCGACGGCACCGCCGGCTGCTACCTGTTCGGGCAGGGGCGTGGCGCGCTGCTCGCGGCACTGCAATCCGACGCAGCGATGGGCCGTGCCGGCGGTCCGGCAGGGGTCCGGCCGCGCCGCAGCCGCCACGGCTGGCGCCTGCCGGCCTATGTGCTCTTCATCGTCCTGGGCACCGCGTGGCTGCTGGCAGCCGTGGCGCACGGCCTGCCGCAGCCTCGCGGCTGGACCACGCTCGCAGCGATGGCGCTGCTCGCATGGCCGCTCTCGGAGGCGTTGATCGCGCTGGTGCAGCGCATCATGGCCGAGTCGGTGCGGGTGCAGGCGCTGCCGCGCCTCGACTTCGCGGCCGGCATTCCCGAGCGGCATCGCACGCTGGTCGTCATTCCCACGCTGCTGGGCTCGCCCGCGAACACCGCGCAGCTCGCCCATCGGCTCGAACTGCACTGGCTCGCCAATCGCGAGGCGCACGCCCAGTTCGCGCTGCTGACCGACTGGGCCGACGCGCCCCAAGCCTCGCTGCCGGAGGACGCGCCGCTGCTCGACGATGCCATTGCGCGCATTGCCGCGCTCAATGCGAAATACCCGGCGCCCGCCGGCGCGGCCTCGCGCTTCCTGCTGCTGCACCGGCCGCGCAGCTGGAGCGGTACCGAGGAACGCTGGATGGGCTGGGAGCGCAAGCGCGGCAAGCTCGAAATGCTGCTGCGCCTGCTGGCCGCCGGCGACGCCAGCGGCTTTCTGCCGCTGGCGTCGGGCCAGCAGCTGGCCCCGGGACCCACGCCCTATGTGCTGACGCTCGACAGCGACACGGGCCTGCCGCCGGGCGCGCTGCGCGAGCTGGTGTCGATTGCCGCCCACCCGCTCAATGCGCCCGAGATCGATGCGGAGAGTCGGCGCATGGTGGCAGGCTTCGGCATCCTCCAGCCGCGCATCGTGACGCCGTTCCCGATGCGCAGCGAGCGCTCGTTCTTCCACTGGATGTTTGCCGGGCAGTGCGGGCTCGATCCCTACGGCAGCGGCGCGTCCGACATCTACCAGGACGTGTTCGGCAGCGGCTCCTTCACCGGCAAGGGCCTGCTGAACGTGCGCGCGGTGCACGCCGCGCTCGACAGGCGCCTGCCCGACGGCGCGGTGCTGAGCCATGACCTGCTCGAAGGCACGGTCGCGCGCTGCGCGATGGTGAGCGACGTGGTGCTGATCGAGGACCACCCGCACCACGCGGGCGTGGCCGCATCGCGCGTGCACCGCTGGGTGCGCGGCGACTGGCAGCTGCTGCCGCTGCTGTGGCGCGCCAGGCACTTCGGCATCGACGCGCTCGGGCTCTGGAAGATGGGCGACAACCTGCGCCGCTCGCTGGTGGTGCCCGCCTCCTTCGCGCTGCTGGTGCTCGTGGTCTTCACGCAGGCCATGCCGCTCGGATGGGCGCTGGCCGCGGTCGCTTCGGCGCTCACGCTCGGGCCGCTGCTCGGTGCCTTGGCCGGGCTGGTGCCGACGCGCCGCGCCATCGAGCTGCGTCACTTCCTCGACGTCGGCGCGGTCGAGTTGCTGCGGGCCACGGCGGGCGCAGCCTGGCAGTTCGTGCAGTTGGCGGCGCAGACGCGCCTGCTGCTCGATGCGATGTTCCTGGCGACGTGGCGGCTGACGGTCAGCCGCAGGCACCTGCTCCAATGGACCACGACAGCGCAGGCCCAGGCCCAGGCCAGCCAGCAGCTGCCGCCCTTCCTGCGCAACGCGGCCCTCAGCAGCCTGCTGTGCCTGGCGCTGGCCGTGGTGGCGGCGCGCTGGAGCGCCTATCCGGTGGCCGGGCCGCTGATGTTCGTGGCCTGGGCACTGGCGCCGTTCGCAGCCTGGTGGAGCAGCCGGGTCGATGCGCAGGTGCCCGATCCGCTGCGCGCCGAACAACGCAGCTACCTCGAGAAACTGGCGCACGACACCTGGCGTTTCTTCGAGCACGTGGTCGGCCCGGAAGACAACCACCTGCCGCCCGACAACCTGCAGCTCGAGCCGCAGCCGACCATCGCCCACCGCACCTCGCCGACCAACATCGGCATGTACCTGCTGGCCGGCTGCTGCGCGCGCGAGTTCGGCTGGATCGACACCGCAGTGCTGCTCACGCGCATCACGGCCACGCTCGACACCGTCGACCGCATGCAGAAGCACCAGGGCCATCTCTTCAACTGGTACGACACGCAGACGCTGCAGCTGCTGCCGCCGGCCTACGTGTCCAGCGTGGACAGCGGCAACCTCGCGGGCCACCTCGTGGCCGTGGCGCAGGCCTGCCGCGCCTTTGCTGCCGAGGGCTGCCAGGGCCATGAGGAACCCGCGCTGGAGGCGCTGGCACAGCGCTGCGATGCGCTGCATGCCGGCATGGATTTCAGCGGCCTCTACGACCCCAAGCGGCACCTGTTCCACATCGGCCTGCGCGTCGAGGAGAACGTGCTCGACGCGAGCTACTACGACCTGCTGGCCTCCGAGTCGCGCCTCTTGAGCTTCCTGGCGATTGCGAAGGGGGACGTACCCCGCCGCCACTGGATGGCGCTGGGCCGGCCATTCATGCTGGTGGGTTTCCAGCCCGGGCTCAAGTCGTGGTCCGGCTCGATGTTCGAGTACCTGATGCCCACGCTCGTGATGCCAGAACCGGACGACGGCCTGCTGCAGGTGGCCAACAGCGCAGCCATCGCCGAGCAGCAGGCCTTCGGCCGCTCGCTGAACATGCCGTGGGGCGTTTCCGAATCGGCCTACTTCGCGCAGGACCATTCGCTGGCCTACCAGTACTCGCCCTTCGGCGTGCCGCGCCTCGCGCTGCGCCGCACGCCGCCCGCCGACCGCGTGGTGTCGCCCTATGCGAGCGCCATGGCCGCCGTGCTGGCACCGGCCGCGGCGGTGGCCAACCTGGAACTGCTCGAATCGCTTGGCGCGCGCGGCGAGTTCGGCTTTCACGACGCGGTGGATTTCACCATCTCGCGCCAGGCCGAGGGCCAGGACTTCACCGTGGTGCGCAACTTCATGGCGCACCACCAGGGCATGTCGCTGGTGGCGCTGTGCCATGTGCTGCGCGCAGAGGCACCGCGCCGCTGGTTCGGCAGCGCCGCGCTGGTGCAGGCACACGAGTCGCTGCTGCACGAACGCRCGCCGCGGCAGATCATCGGCAGCGCCGATCCGCGCACGCCGCCCGAACCCAGCCTGGCCGAACTGGCGCCGCTGTTCCAGCCCCGCTCGGTGGACCCGAAGGTGTCCGGCTTCCAGCCCACGCACCTGCTGTCGAACGGGCGCTACACGGTGGCCCTGCGCGCCAACGGCGCAGGCGTGAGCCGCTGGCACGCGTTCAACGTGACCCGCTGGCGCGACGACCCGCTGCGCGACGGCCACGGCACTTTCTTCTACCTGCGCGATATTGAGAAGGATGGAAAAAAGCACGAACTCGTCTCGCTCACCGCCCTGCCCGCGCCCGGCACCGGCTGGACCTACCGCAGCCGCTTTCTCGCCGAGCAGGTGCAGTTCGATGCATCTGGCGACGGTTTGCAGGTGCGCACCACGGTGCTGATCAGCCCCGAGGACGACACCGAGCTGCGCAACATCACGCTGCACAACGCCGGCAGAGAGACCCGCACGCTCGAGCTCGTCTCCTGCTTCGAGCCGGTGCTGTCGTACCCCAAGGCGGACGAGGCGCATCCGGCCTTCGCCAACCTGTTCGTCGAATCGCGCTGGGAGCCCGCGTGGCGCGCGCTGCTGCTGACACGCAAGCCGCGCCTGCATGGCGACCCGATGGTGGCGGCAGCGCACTTCCTCGCCTCGGTCGATGCCCATGTGCTTTCCATCGACTGCATGACCGACCGGCGCGCCTTCATCGGGCGCAACCGCTCGCTCGCGAACCCCGCGCTCGATGCGCAGCCGCTGGCGGCCGACGGTACGCCGGTGAACGGCCTCGATCCCATCGCCTGCCTGCGCGTGCGCCTGTCGATCGCACCAGGGGCCACAGCGCGCCTGAGCTTCGCGACCGCCGCCGACGAAAGCATCGAGGCGCTGATGCCCAGGATCGACCGCTACCTGGAGCCGATGCATGTGGAGCGCGCCACGCGCATGGCGGCCACGCTGGCGCAGGTGCGGCTGCGCGACCTGAGCATCGCGCCCGCGCAGACCTTCGCGCTGCAGGACCTGACCACCATCCTCACCTACACCACGCCGCGCGGGATGAAGGACCGCGGCCTCGTCGACCTGCGGCAGATCTGGCGCTTCGGCATCTCGGGCGACAAGCCCATCGTGCTGGTCGCGATCCATTCGATGAGCGGCATGGGGCTCATCAACGCATTGCTGCGCGCACAGCCGTGGTGGGGCTTTGGCGGGGTGGCCTGCGACCTGGTGGTGCTCAACAGCGAGCCGAACTCCTACCTGATGCCGCTGCAGCGCGAGATCGAAACCCTGCGCCTGCGCGTTGCGCACCAGACCCAGAACAGCTTTCCGCGCAACGACACGGCGGGCTTCCACCTGCTGCGCGACCACGAGGTGGCGCCTTCGGAGAAGGCCGCGCTTTCGAAGCTGGCACGCGTGGTGTTCACCGCCGATGGGCGCTCGCTCGAAACGCAGGTGGCGGCGCTGCACGAGGCGCGGGTCGACACCGGCGCGGACGCCGAGACCCCGGCCGCAGCGTCGCGTGCCGCCCTGCTGGCACGGCCCGCGGCGGCGCCTTCCGCGGAAGCGCCCGTGGGAAGCTTCGATGCCGAGAGCGGCGAGTTCCGCTTCGAGGTCGGCGCCGGAACCCGCACGCCGCGCCCGTGGATCAACGTGATCGCCAACGCCGGCTTCGGCTTCCAGGTGTCCGAATGGGGCACCGGCTTCACCTGGGCCGGCAACAGCCGCATGCACCAGCTCACGCCGTGGTCGAACGACCCGGTGCAGGACCCGGCCTTCGAACACTACCTGCTGCAGGACCTGGCCTCGGGCGCGCTGCTGCCGCTCACGCCGGCGGGCCAGGGTGCAGGGGATGGCGGCGAGGTGCGCCACCGCGTGCGGCATGGCCAGGGCTACACGGTCTTCGAATGCCGGCAACAGGAACTCGCACTCGAGACCACCTTCTTCGCGGACCGGGACGACGCCGTCAAGCTGGTGCACGTGCGCGTGCACAACCAGGGCGCCGGCCCGCGGCGCCTGCGCGCGCTCGGCATGGCCGAGTGGCAGCTCGGCGCCGCGCGCGGCGAACGGCGGACCGTTCATTGCTGGAAGCCCGAAGACCAGCCCGCGGTGTTCGGCCAGCAGCGTGAATCGAGCGCGGGCTTCGGCGGCAGCACGGCTTTCCTGCTGCTGGCGGGTTTGCCGGGCGCCACCCAATGGACCTGCGACCGCAACGAGTTCTTCGCCGGGCGCGGCATCGTCGAAGTGCCGGACACGCTGGCGCGGCGCGCCGGCGGCGGGCTCGACGCCTGCGCGGCCATCGGCGGCGAGCTGGTCGTCGGCGCCGGCGAGAGCGCCAGCTTCAGCTTCGTGCTGGGCCACGCCGACAACGCCGATGCGGCACTCGCTCTGGCCCGCCGCTGGCGCCAGCGCGACGTGCCCGAAGCCCTGGCGCAGGTGCGCGGCTTCTGGGACGAGCTGCTGGGCCGCCTGCAGGTGCGCACGCCCGATCCGCTGTTCGACGCCATGGCCAACCGCTGGCTCATCTACCAGACGCTGGCCTGCCGGCTCTGGTCGAAGGCCGGCTTCTACCAGGCCGGGGGCGCCTTCGGCTTTCGCGATCAGCTGCAAGATGCGATGGCCTTCGCGCTCACCGATCCCGCGCGGCTGCGCGAGCAGATCCTGGCCAATGCGGCGCGGCAGTTTCCCGAAGGCGACGTGCAGCACTGGTGGCACATGCCTGGCGGCGCCGGCGTGCGCACGCATTTTTCGGACGACCTGCTGTGGCTGCCCTTTGCGACGGCGCACTATGTCGAAGTGACCGGCGATGCAGCGCTGCTCGACCATGCGGTGGGGTTCATCGAAGGCCCCGCAATTCCCGAGGGCGCCGAAGACGCCTACTACGCGCCGCAGCACAGCGGCCGCACGGCCACCGTGTTCGAGCACGGCGCGCTGGCCATCGACCGCAGCCTGGCGACCGGCGTGCACGGCCTGCCGCTGATGGGCACCGGCGACTGGAACGACGGCATGAACCGCGTCGGCCACGAAGGCCGCGGCGAATCGGTCTGGCTTGCATGGTTCCTGTGCAGCGTGGTCGAGCATTTCGCGCCGATTGCGCAGGCGCGCGGCGAGCACGGCCGGGCCGCGCGCTGGAACGAGGCGCGGCGCGGCTGGATCGCTGCGCTGCACGATGCCGGCTGGGACGGCGCCTGGTTCCGCCGCGCCTTCTTCGACAACGGTGCGCCGCTCGGTTCGTCGGCCAGCGACGAGTGCCGCATCGACCTGATCGCGCAAGCGTGGTCGGTGCTCTCGGGCGCATCGGACGATGCCCACACCGGCCCGGCGATGGCCGCCGTGAAGGAGCATCTGCGCGACGAACCGGCCGGCCTGCTGCGCCTGTTGACGCCGCCCTTTGCCCGTTCGGCCAACCATCCCGGCTACATCCAGGCTTACCCGCCCGGCGTGCGCGAGAACGGTGGCCAGTATTCGCACGGCGCCGTGTGGGCACTGATGGCGCAGGCACTGCAGGGCGACCACGAAGCGGCATGGCAGAGCTTCGAGGGCCTGAGCCCGGCGCACCGCGCGATCCATCCCGGGCGCGGGCCCGCCTACGAACTGGAGCCCTACGTGATGGCCGGCGACATCTACGGCGCCGCGCCGTATGTCGGGCGCGGCGGCTGGAGCTGGTACACCGGCTCGGCCGCATGGCTGCACCGCGCCGCGGTCGAAACGCTGCTGGGCCTGCGCGTGAAGGGCCGCATGCTTTCGCTGACGCCGCGCGTGCCCGCGCACTGGCCGGGCTTCGAGATTGCGCTGCGGCTCGGGCATCGGCGCCTGACGCTGCAATGGGGAGCGCCCGATGCCGCCGCAACGCCCACGCACCATGCGGCCGTCGGCGAATGGCTCGATTGGCATTCACTGCCCCCCGGTGCGATCGTGCGGGTCTTGGCGTAGCCTGCATGTCGCGCGTTCGCAGGGACTTCCTGACCATGCGACAGGCGGGCCTCTTCGCCTTGCGAGCCTGCGAAGGGACGCTCCACACGGCAGGGTTCTGCGCGTGCGATGACACGCCATGCAGCTGCGCCAGTCACTCGCAGGCCCCTGTTCTGAAAACGAGCGGGGCGCAATCTTGCGTAGGTCGTCCAAGACGGGAACGACCGCGTCGGCCGCTCAAGTCGGCGGCGGCCCATCCACCGTGGCAGCACGCTCGACCACATTCAAGGGGAAGCCCACGCGGGACGACGGCAAGAAAGGACAAAAACGCAGCGGCGGCTGGTCGGACACGCCGTAGGCCCGCTGCACAGGCGAGACACGTCGCACGCGACTTCGCRCCGGCGCTGCTTCATGTCATGGATTGGCGAGTGGAACGGGCTCGCCGGCGGCGGCGCGATGCTTGCACCGCGACGCGACCGCGCCATGTCCAGGCGCGCCGCCAGGCACGTTCGCGGGCACCGAGCGAATTGCCCGCGATGCAATGTGCGCGCCCCCCGGTGCGCTGGCCCCTCTGCGCCCGCAGGGCGGTCCTTCGAACGGGCAATTGCGTCCGATGCAAGYATTGCGCACGCCACGAACCTCCCCGACGATTCGCGCATCACAACGATTCGTCTCGGAGACAATGTCCATGCGCTTCCACGCTTCGCTTCCCGGCTTGCTTCGCCGGCCCCTCTGCCTGGCGCTCTTGTCATGCCTCTGCATGGCCGCAGCCAACGCCGAGGGCAGCTACCGCATCGCGACCGAAGGCGCGTACCCGCCCTGGAGCTTCAAGGACTCGCAGGGGATGCTGCAGGGCTGGGACGTCGACATCGCACGTGCACTGTGCGAGAAGATGAAGGCCAAGTGCGAGATCGTCGCGCAGGACTGGGATGGCATCATTCCGGGCCTCGTCGCCCGCAAGTACGACATGATCGTGGCGAGCATGGCGATCACGCCGCAACGCCGCGAGCGCGTGGCCTTCTCGGCCAAGTACAAGGACACGATTTCGCGCTTCGTCGCGCGCAAGGGAATGCCGCCGGACGTCAGCCCCGCGGCACTGAAAGGCAAGAGCATCGGGGTACAGCGCGGCTCGGTCCAGGCGGCCTACCTCGCGCAGAACTACCAGGCCGCGAATCTCAAGTTCTACGACACGCCGCAGGCCGCCGAACTCGATCTCGTCGCCGGCCGCGTCGAGTACATCCTCGGCAACATGGTCACCTACCATGTCGGCTTCCTGAAGACGCCCGAGGCCAAGGACTTCGCGTTCGTCGGCCCGGAGCTCAAGGGCGGCATCCTCGGCGAAGGCAACGGCATCGCCGTGCGCAAGGACGATGGGCAGACCCTGGCGAGGATCAACGCCGCGCTGGAAGCGATCCGGGCCGACGGCACCTACGACCGCATCACGG
>NZ_JBFTPJ010000081.1:0-10583 GCF_056398445.1 Variovorax sp. 01T439_2 | reverse complement strand
CACGGATACTGCCGCGCGGAGGCAGCCAATCCCGCCGTCCTCAGGTCGCTCACGGCGGCAGCCCCTGCCGCTTCGAAGGCCGCGCCGCGAACCAGCTCGTGCGTTTCGGCCAACTGAGGCGCGATGCGCATCAGCGGATCCAGCGCCATCGCGGGCTCCTGGGGCAGCAACGCGAGCGTGCGGCCCCAATGCGGGCGACGCACGCGGGCGTCCTCGGCACGGCTTTCGATGCCGTCCAATGTGACCGAACCACCAGCGCGTAATGCAGCCGGAAGGTTACCCATCACGGCCTGCGCCAGCAGCGATTTTCCAGCACCACTTTCGCCGAGCAGCGTCAGCACTTCGCCTGCGCGAAGTTTGAAAGACACATTGCGCAGCAGCGGCCTGGCCCCAACGTGCACGCAGAGGTTCTCGACAGCCAGCAGAACAGAAGCGGTCATGCCGTTTCCCCCTCTGCGGCCAGCAGCATCATGCCGAGCACCAGGAACATCAGGAGCGCCACCGGCGCTGCGATGAGCCACGGCGCTTCTTCGTAGTGGGGAAGAAACTCGATCATCATCAATCCCAGTTCGGGTGTAGGCGGCTGCAGTCCGACGCCGATAAAGCCCAGCGCGGCAAGCGCGAGCACGGCCTGCGCCGCACTGAAGGCCAGCAATGTCCCCAGCACCGGAGCGAGTGCGGGCAGCAGGTGCCTGCGCAGGACGTAGCCCGACCCGAAGCCCAGCAGGCGCGAAGCCTGCACCGCATCACCCGCGAGCACCGGCCGGCTCGCCGCGCGGGCAACGCGGAAGTATTCGACCCACAGCGAGAGCGACAGACCGATGTAGAGCGCCCAGTACCGCCCTGGCGCCAGCGCCGCGAACAGCAGCACCAGCAGCAGGCCCGGCACCGAGAGCACTGCGTCGGCCAGCATGACCAGCGCACGTTCGATGCGCCCGCCGCGCCAGCTGGCGACAACGCCCAGCAGCACGCCGGGAATGGCTGCGGTCACAGCGGCGAGCAATGCGAGGCCGAGTGAGAGCTGCGCCGCGTGTGCCAGCCGCGCGAGCACGCTACGGCCCAGCACGTCGGTGCCGAGCCAGTGAGCCGCGCCCGGCGGCAGCAGCGTGTCGGCAAGTGTCTGGCGTGCCGGGTCAATGCCGATCACAGCCGGCCCGAACAGCGAAAACACCGCGACCAGCGCGAGGATGGAGAGACCCGTGCGACGGCGCCCTACCTCGCGCCGCGACTCTCGGCCGGTGAGTGCCGGGATGTCGAGCAGACTGCCATTCATGCGGTCACCCCCATGCGTCGGCGCGGGTCGAGCGCGAGGCAAGCCGCATCCACCAGCAGGTTGAACACCACGAACAACAGGCCCATGCACAGCGCGGCCCCCTGGATCATCGGCACGTCGCGACCGAACACCGCATGCACCAGCGCATGTCCGATCCCAGGCCAGGCGAACAAGGTTTCGACCACGACCGCTCCCTCCACAAGAAACACCGCATGTACGCCGAGATAGGCAACCACCGGCGTCGCTGCTTGGCGCAAACCATGGCGCACCAACGCTTGCCGGTCCGACAACCCCTTGGTGCGCGCGAATTCGAAGGACGGCGAAGCTACCGCTTCGCGCATGGAGGCCCGGGTCACGCGCGCCAGGCCTGCGGCCAGGCCCAGCCCCAGCGTGAGTGCCGGCAACAGCAGGCTGCCCGCATGGTCGTCGCCCGCAACAGGCAAAGCGCCGAGTTGCACCGCAACCAGCACCATCAGCAGCACCGCGAGCAGGAACGGCGGCATGGCACGAAGCACCACGGCGAGCACCAGCGTGAGCCGGTCGATCCAGCCACCCGCATGCAGGCCCGACCAGATCCCCAGCGGCAAGCCGACGATGGCTGCCACGAACACGGAAGCGACCGCCAGATCGATGGTGGCGCCCAGCTGGTGCGTCACTTCGCCCCACACCGAATTGCCAGTGACCAATGAAGTGCCCAGATCGAGTCGCGCGATTTCTCCCCACCATTGCAGCAGTGCGAGCCACACGGGCCGGTCGAGTCCGAGCTCGATTCGCACGGCATCGGCCGCCGCGTTGTTCACAAGGTCGTAGCCATATCGTCCCGCGGCAATGCGGGTAGCCATGTCGCCCGGCAGAGAGCGGGCCATGAAGAAACACACCGTGCCCACCAGCAGACCCAACGCGACGATCTGGATGCCGCGGCGCAGCAGGATGCCGCTCCAGGCCGTGTGGGTCCTGTGCACTCCGGCATTCATGGTCCTGCTCATGCGTTCCACCTCATCGCGGTAAGCCGGTAGGACCGTTCCAGCGGATCGAGGCTCACACCGGCGACACGCTGGCTGACCGCCACCTGTTGGCGGTACCAGGCGATCGGGATCACCGGCAATTCGGCCTGAAGCACTGCCGCGACCTGCGCGCGCAACCTGGCCGTGCGCTCGGCCGACGATGGGCCGAGCGAAAGCTCGGAAAGTGCCTTGACCAGCGCATCGCTGGTCCAGCCCATCGCGCCCCAGTCGCCCCCCGAGGCCCCGAAATCCTGCATCAGCGTGCCCGTGGGGTCGGGCACCGTGGCGTAGTTGCGCGCGGCCAGGCCCAGTTGCAGGCTGCCGTCGCGGTGGCCCAGCGGAATGTCGCCCGAATTGCCGACGCCGACCTGCACCGCGATGCCAGCCTGTCGCCACTGCTCCTGCAGCGCGGAGGCGATGACGGGCAACTCCGGCCGATCGGGAAAGGTCCGCAGCGACAGGCGTAATGGCTGGCCCGAAGCGTCGCGCAAGCCGTCGGCCGCCCGTCGCCAGCCGGCCTCGGCCAGAAGCCTCGCCGCAGCGGCGGGGTCGTGGGTCAATGGCGCCAGCGCGGGGTCGTGCCAGGCCTTGAGCGTCGGAGGAAAGAGTTGCGTTGCCGCCAGCTCGGGGTCACGCAGCAAGGCCTTCGCAATGCCGGCCCGATCGATGCACAGGCTGAGCGCCTGCCGCACGCGCAGGTCTTTCAAGGCCGGCAGACCTGCATTGACTTTGAGGATCACGGTGCGTGGCAACGTCACCGTATCGACGCGAACCTGGCCGCGCTTGCGCAGTCGCACGAGGCTTGCCGGGTCGAGCCCGTAGGCCAGATCGGCCTGTCCGCCCTCGGCCATCAGCGCACGGGTTTCGGCGCGGCCGGCCGCCAGGTAACGCACGCGCTCGACGGCAGGCCTGGCGCCGTCGTAGCCGTCGAACGCAGCCGCCTCCACATGCTGGGGCGGTGCGAGCGACACCACGCGGTAGGGGCCGCTGCCAACGATGGTCCGCACCCTGCCGTCGGGACCGTAGCTCGCCGGGGCGAGCACCATCGTGCTGCTGTGCGCCAGCAGCGCTGGCAATCCGCCGTAGGGCGACGCCAGCCTGATCAAGACGACACCTGCACCCTCGGCGTCCAGCGACTTGATCGGCRCCAGACTGAGCAGCGCCGGGGCCACGCGTGCGGCCTGCAGGCAGCGCACGACTGCGGCGGCTGTCACTGGCGTGCCGTCGTGAAAGCGCGCTGTCGCACGCAGCGTGAAACGCCATGCCAACCCATCGGCCGACACTCCCCAGCGTTCAGCCAAGCCAGGCAACGGGGTGCCGTCCTCGCGCGCCTCCATCAGCGTTTCAGCAATCTGCATGCGCGTGAAGATGTAGCCACTGTTGGCCGGGGCGAGGCCCCCTAATTCCCAGGGGCCGACGATCTGCAGCGGCGAGAGCGCCGGCTGCGCCAGCAGGCCCGCCGATGCGGCAACGGCCGGGCCGACCGCACAAAGTTGGAGCGCACGGCGGCGCGTCAGATGGATTGGCAATGTCATCTCAGAACTTGGCCTGTAGACCGAGGGTGAAGGTGCGCGACGTACCTGGTGTGACCCAGACGCGGCTGTATGAACTCGTGTAGTAGGTCTTGTCGAAAAGATTGTCGACGTCGAGCGTCACACGCAGTGTGGGGTTGAGGCGCCAGTACGCAACCAGCTTGGCGGTGGTGTAGGCCGGCAGGTCGAACGCGGGAGTTCCCGCGTTCGCCTCAGCCTGCGTGCGGGCCTGGCCCAGGCGCTTGCCCATGTGGGTGAAGCCGCCGCCGATGCCGTAGCGCTGGCCGTTGGAAAAGCCGTCCTCGTAGACCGCGAGCACGCTGCCGTTGACCCGGGGCACGTTGAGCAGCCGGCCGCCGACCTCCAGGGTGTTGTCCTTCGTGATTTCCACGTCGTTGAGCACCAGACTGGCATTGACGCGCCAGTTCTTCGTGACCTGGCCCAAGAAGTCGAACTCCAGGCCCCGGCTGCGGATTTCGCCCGCCGCCACCGAATAGCCGGTGTTGACGGGGTCGGAGGTCAGCACGTTGCGCTTGCGGATGTCGAAGAGCGCGGCGGTGGCGCCCATGCGCTGGTCCGTGCTCTCCCACTTGGTGCCGAGTTCCAGCGCGCGGCCCGTCTCGGGCGCAAAGCCGTTCGAGGCGAAGTCGGAACCCGTGTTGGGCCTGAACGAGCGGCCCGCATTGGCGTAGAAAGTCCACTGCGGTGTCGGCAGCCAGCTCACACCGATGCGCGGTGAGGTCGACGAGGGCTCCTGGATGGCCGTGATGCTGTTTCTGCGATTCAGCAGCGACTGGCGATAGTTGTCGGCGCGCACGCCCGCAACGAGCCGCCATTCAGGCGAGAGCTTGATCGCGTCCTGGACGTAGAACGCGTTATTGTTCTGGCGTTCCAGCGTGTCGGTGTTGGCCGTGGGTACCGGCTGAAGCTGGCCGTAGACCGGGTTGTAGATGTTGATCGCATACGGCCTGGCGGTCGTCGGATTCGCCCGCAGCATCAGGGAATCCATGCTGAAGCGGAAGCTCTCCACGCCGAACAGGAGTTCGTGTTCGATGGCGCCGGTCTTCACATTGCCCTGCAGTTCGGCCTGCAGCGCAATGTCGTGCGAGCTGTAGTCGCGGTAGCGCCGCTGCCGCGTGAGGTTGCCGTTGGCCAGCAGTGCAGTCGGCTCGGTGGAAAAACCGTCCAGCGAAGTCTCGCGGTACGACAGGCCTACCCGGCTGCGCCACGTGGAATTCCATTCATGGGACAGGATGAACTGGTGCGTCTGGTTCTTGACTGTCACGTCGCCGTCGGCCGGCTCGCCGAGGAAGCGGTTGCGCGCAATGGCGCCAAGCCGGTTGTCGACCGCCACCACACCGCGGTCCAGCGGGGTGGCATGGCGCAGGTACTCACCCGCGTACTCCAGCACCGTGTCGCGTCCGAGCTTCCAGGTGAAGGCCGGGRCAATGACCTCTCGTTTGGCGCCCACGAAGTCGCGGAAGCTGTTGCGGTCTTCCACCGCCACGTTGAGCCGGTAGGCGAAGTTCTCGCCGATCGGGCCGGTGCTGTCGAAAGCGCCTCGCTTGAGGCCCTGGCTTCCCCCATAGGCCTCGACCGAGTTCGCCGCCGTCCACAATGGGCGTTTGGAGACGATGTTCAGCGTGCCACCGGGTTCACTGCTGCCGTAAAGCGCAGCCGCGCTGCCTTTGAGGAACTCGATGCGCTCCACTCCCGCCAGATCGCGCGGCGCGTTGAACCCCCGGTTCGAGGAAAAGCCGTTGAGCAGCGTCGCCATCCCGGTGTTCTCGTTGCCGGGCAGTCCGCGGATCGCGATGTTGTCCCAGAGGCCGCCGAAGTTGTTCTGCCGCGAGACGCCGCCGACATAGTCGAGCACGTCATCGAGCTTGGTGGCCCCCAGGTCGTCGATGGCCTGGCGCGTGACGATGCGCACCGATTGCGGCAGTTCGCGCAGCGGCAGGTCCGTCTTGGCGCC
The DNA here is from genome assembly GCF_056398445.1 of Variovorax sp. 01T439_2. Taxonomy (NCBI): domain Bacteria; kingdom Pseudomonadati; phylum Pseudomonadota; class Betaproteobacteria; order Burkholderiales; family Comamonadaceae; genus Variovorax; species Variovorax sp. 01T439_2. The sequence continues at coordinate 4,799 of NZ_JBFTPJ010000081.1, read as the reverse complement.
GGCGGCTTCTTCGGCTTGGTACGTGCCCGACTCGCCGCGGCCGACCACTTCGATGGGTTTCAGCTGGCCCTGGACAGGGCTATCGGAAGACTGGGCGATGGCCGGTCCGGCAAACAGCGCCGAGACGGCCAGCGCGAGAGGGAGGCGGCGAAACAGGGGAACGCGTTTGTGCGCGCGTTCGGAAGGGATAGCAATCATGAATGGCACTCGACGAGACAATGCCGCCGGCCTTCGACAGGCTCGGCAGCAGGATGAAGAAAAATGAACGCGTCACAGCCCCGCGGGGGGACGGCGGAATGTCAGGTCGATGCGTGCGGAGGATCTCGCGAGGCGAAGGGCCAACGGCCCGGATCTGGCACGAAGGCCAGCCCGGGCGGTGCACGTGGAAGTGCCACGGCATACGCCACTTCGAGCGCGGCCAGCAGCTGAGCGGGTGCTGTGGCGTGGTGCACATAGGCAAGGCACCATTCGCACAGGCCGCGCGCTTCCTCGTCGTGGCCGAGAGATCCGGCGTCCACGCGGGTTTCAAGCGCTGCTTCCCGTTCTTCACCTGCCAGTGCCTGCCGCAGATGCCCGGCTTCGTGCAACGGCATGCCGATGGCCGCGTTGAAGAACACGGCCAGCAGCAGAAGTCGAAGGAGGCGTTGAAGCTGGAGGGGGCGAAGCTGCATGGCGAGGGGGAAGAATCATACTGTTGCGAGACGATGACACGAACATGACCCGCGCCGTCCGACGGCAAGGCCGGCGGAGTATGAAGATTTCCGGACAGTTCATACATACGCCATCGGCCGTATCGGATCGTGCGGGAGTCTTCGCCGCCCGCTCAATGCGAGCATCAGCAGCGAGACAAGAGACAGGTCGAAACAGGCGTACGCCTCCTGCAGACATGCCTCAGGCTGGCGAGCGTCCTGCACTGGAAGCCCTGCCGCTTATCCACATGTCCACCGCCAGCATGACCAGCAGGGATGCACCCACCAGTGGAAAGGCGATGCCGCCCAGCGCCAGCATTGCCAGCACAACGCACAGCGTGCGCCGGTCCGAGGGCAGCGGCGGCACGCCGAGCCCACCTGCGGGCCGTCGCTTCCACCACATGGTCGTGGCACTGACGCACAGCAGCACGATGCCCACGCAAACCGCCACGAGCACCGCCTGGTTGGGAACGCCGAACTCCTGGCCCAGGTGAACGTTGATGCCCCATTCAAGCCACCGCGCGACCGGGCCGTAGTCCGCGTAGCGCATGTCGATCAGCGTCTTGCCGCTGTACTGGTCGATGTGGATCACTCGCTGCTGCGCGAGGTCGCTCGGACAGGCTGAGGCCGTGTAGACGCCGCTCGAACCCTGGGGCGGGTTCACGGTGTAGCCCCGGGCAATGCCGAGCCGCTCGAAGATCCTGATCGCGGCATCGAGACCGAGGGCGCCCTCGGCAGCCACGGGATGCATGACCGTGCCAGGCTCTGCATGTCCCTCATGGCCTTCATGCCCCTCGTGACTCGAGCGCGGAACCTTTGCCTGTTCGAGCGACCACGCCGTGGGCGCCCCGTCTGCCAAGCGCTGCTGCGACATCGGCATCTGCACGCGCACACCCGATGGATAGCCGAAGTTCTGCCCATTGGCCCACTGGTTGACCTTGGCGCCCCAGAACACCGACCACGGCATGCCGGTGAACGCCAGGAACACCAGCGCGGCGCCGACGAAGATGCCCGTCACCGCATGCAGGTCGCGCCAGAACACGCGTTGGCGAGGTCGCCCGCGCACCGTGACCACGCCGCCACGGCGCCCACGCGGCCACCAGAGGTAGATGCCGGTCGTCACCAGCAGGATCGCCCACCCGGCCGCGATCTCGATGGCACCGCGCGCCACCGACCCGAAGTACTTGAGGCTGTGCAGCTTGCGGATGGTCCAGGCCACGCTCCCGCCCTCGGGTAGCGTACCCAGCACCTTTGCGCGATAGGGGTCGACGAACACGACGAGCTGTTCACCGCTCGCACTGGCAATACCCACCTCCGCCGAATCGCCCGTCGAGGCCGCCGGCGTGTACTTGCGCAGCGTGCCGGGGTGGGCCGCCAGTGCGGCCCCGACCAGTTCGCTGTGCGCCAACGCGGGTCCCTGCCTCGCCTGCACGAACTTCAGATCGTGGTGAAAATACCCGTCGATCTGCAGCTTGAAGACGAACAGACCGCCGGTCAGCGCGAGCCAGATCAGGAACGGCAGCACGAGCAGACCGGCATAGAAATGCCAGCGCCACACGGCGCGGTAGAGGCTGCCGGCAACGAAGGGTGCCGTCTGGCGCGGCAAGGCTTGTGCGGTCATCAGAACCTCATGTTCAGGCTGGCGTACACACCCCGGCCGTCGCCGGGCGAGTAGCCCGAGGAGCCGCTGTCGTACCAGGCATAGACGTACTTGCGGTTGGTCACGTTCTTCATCTGCAGGTTCACGTCCATCGTGGGAGACACGCGGTAGGTGGCCCCGAGGTTCAGCAGCGCATAGCGTCCGAAGCGGCCCAAGGTGTTGGTGCGCTCCACGTAGTAGTCRCCCTGCGCGTTGGCCCAGCCGGAGAGCTTGAGCTTGTCGCTCGCCTGGTAGTCCACGCCGGCGGACACCAGGTAGTGCGGCACGTTCTCGATCTCCTTGCCGCGCGTGGCGGGTGCGCTCGGGTCCGGTGCCGTGATGCGGGCCCCCTGGTGCGAATAGGCGATCCAGGCCGTGGTGCGTGCGTTCGGCTTGGCATTGAGCTGGATGTCGAAGCCCTTCCTGAGCGTCTTGCCGACGTTGCCCAGGCCACCCGGGTCCGGCAGCCCGTCGACGCCCAGGACGCGCGCGACTTCCCCGGATGCGCGCTGCTCCCAATAGGCGACACGCCCGTCGAGCCATGGCAGCGGATTGAACTTGACGCCGGCCTCCCAGCCGTCGTTGATCGACGGTTGGAGGTTGCGCGCCTGCGTTCGGTAGGCATCGATGCCGGTGCCGATCTGGAAGGTGCGGCCCCAGTTGGCGTAGAGGCTCGCCTGCGGATTCAGCGCATAGGCCACGCTGATCTTGGGCTGCTGGATGAGCCCGTAGTCATGCACCGGCGAGGTGGTGCGGCCGAGCCGGTCGGTGAACTGGCCGCCCACGTGGTCGACCCGGAAGGCCGGCACGATCTTCAAGGCCTCGACCGGACGGATCACCGCCTGCACATAGGCCCCCTGCGTGTCGAGATCGAAATCCCAGTCGCGAAATTGCGAGGTGCGCACGCGCTCGGTGGTGCGGTAGCGCTGGCCGAGGTTGTGCTGCCACTGCGCGTCGAGGCCGCCTTCCAGCGTGAACTCGTGCGCCCAGCCGACCTGGGGCCGCCAGGTCAAAGAGGTGATCGCGCCCTGCTGCTTCTCGTCGTTGTAGCGCTCCTGCTGGGCGCTCGCTGCGGAGAAGCGCACCCAGCGCCGGTTCTCGTACTGGTTGGCATAGACCTTGGTCGACCATGAGAGGGTGTTCGTCAGTTCACCGTCCAGGTGCGCACTGAGCTGCGCCGTCTCGCGCTCGCCGCGGTCGGCCGATGCATACGCGGGCGAGCTGCGCGGCGTCCTCATGGCCTGGTCGTAGCTCAGGTAACCAGACTCCAGCGCCTTGTTGCGGTAGTAGCGCGCGATGACGCCGGCGCGCCAGCGACCGTCGTCGCTGGTGTAGAACCACTTGCCCGAGAAGGCCAGCTTCCTCGCGTCGGCATGGTCGCGGTAGCCGTCCGAATCGCGGTAGGCCAGCGAATAGTTCTGGCTCCAGTTGCCGCTCTCGATGCCCTTGGAAATCTCGACCTCCTTGGTGCCGAAGCTGCCGAGGGTGAGGCTTGCGCGCCCCTGGTTGCCACCCGTGCGCGTGATGACGTTCGCGTTGCCCGCGATGTTGTTCAGCCCATAGCGTGGGTCGTTGGTGCCGCGCACGATCTCGATGGCCTCGATGTCCTGTGGGAACACCGCATCGAGAAACGGCATGCCGCCCGCGTTGTCGTTGCTCGGGATGCCGTCGATCAGCAGCTTGACGGCATTGACGCGGCCTTCGCCGTTGAAGCCGCGGAACGAGAAACGCCCCGCGTCGGTGCCTTGCTTGAACTGCGTGACCTGCACACCCGGTGCGCGAGAGAACAATTCCCAGCTGTAGTCGACGTGCTGGTCTTCCAGCACGCTGGCGCCCAAGATGTCGACCGAACTGAACACCTGCCGCGCGGACAGYGGTCCGCTGGCCGTGGCCTGGATGTTGACGGTGCCCAGCGTGAGTGCGGAACTGTCCGTGTTCTTATCGGTCTGTGCGGCAACGGGGGCTGCGAAGACGGCCTGATCGGGCGTATCGGCTGCGAAGGCCCATGTCGGTGCCCAGAGCAGCGGGCCGAGCTTGAAGGAGTTGACCAGGAGCCTGCGGCGCATTGAATTCGTGTAGTTCATGAAGTTGATCTCGTCGCTTGGCTTCATTTCAAGCTCGGCGTCGAGGAAAGCGCCGAGCGCGTCTGCGCCAGGAAGTCCTTGAACATGTCGTCCACCATGGCCTTGACCGCCGGCGCGGCAGTGCGCGGCGTGCCGGCGTTGAAGGGCGGCTCGGGGGCGTACTCCGCGAGCAGCTGCATCGTCTCGGCATAGGGCCGATCGCGCAGCATGGCGACCATGCTCAAGCCCAGGTCCAGGCCGGCGCTCACGCCGGCGCCAGTGATGCGGTTGCGGTCGCGCACCACGCGCGCGTCCACGGGGATGGCATCCACGTCCATCAGCAGCGGCCGTGCGACCCAGTGCGAGGTCGCCTTGTAGCCCTTGAGCAGCCCGGCCGCACCGAGCACC